>JASFHE010000657.1:0-3871 GCA_050123415.1 Desulfobacteraceae bacterium
GTACCCTTCAGGGAGGTATATTTTATCTAATTACTTTCACGGTTAAACCTTTTTATCGTACCACTACCATAGGTAGTGGTTTAAAAAGATGAATTAAAACAATAACAATTTTTGGACAGGAGCGATCACAATATGTATAGAAATGATTTTTAAATTGTTTATAAGGGAATGATTATTTGGCGCCCAGCTACATCATTAATTTACGGAATTTTATAAGGGGAATAACGATTTTTAGTGCTGTATAACGGACAGGTCTTTTTTAAAATCTCAAGTTAATAAAAATTTTACAAATCTTTTACAAAATTTCAATATACCCTCATTGACATAATGAGGACTCTTTTTTATTATCTATTATGCTTAAAGCTTAGGTTTAGTTTAGTCTCCAGAAAGGCCGGGATGTCCCTTCCCGGCCTTTCACCTTTTTATCAGGGAGTTTTTAAGATAGCCTTCTACTATTTTCACAGGATCAATCCTTAAAAAATCTGCGTATATCTTTAAGAAATTTTTTATGTAGCTGCCTGAGGGAAGTTTTGCGATGTCATCCTCTTCAAGGGATTGTAATACAGAAACACTTAACCTTGTGACTTCATGGACATCTCTTAATTCAAAACCCATAGCCTTGCGTATTGTTCTTAAGTCATCTCCTGTGATATATTCCTTTAAAAGTATATCACTTGCGATATCCTGCACATCTTTTCTTTTTGCTTTTTCCTCAATCTTTTTGCTGGATATTCCAAAACCGGATGAACCGCGATTTCCAAATAGCGATACGAGTTTCTGATTGTCAGTTTTTACCAGATCAGATTCATCAATCTGACCTGACTCCACAAGCATCCGGTCATAATCAACTCTTGCTTTTCTATCGATAAGGGTTGTAAAGGCACATTCAATGCTTTTGAGGATTTTATTTCTCTCTTCATCCGAAAACAGAGAATAGGTCACTGAAGAGTCTTCACTGTATATGGAAAGAGTGTCTTTGTAGGCCTGCCTGATTTCAAAATCAGATGCATTTACCGGGACCTCAAGCATTTCATAATAGTTTAGCTCTTCAAAACTCTTCATGAAACATTCCTGGATTCCAAATCAGATTCATTTATATTTATGGTCAAACTGCGGACAAGGTTTCGCAGGTCGGTCGCGGTTGATGTGTATGGGTATTTTTTCATAAACATTTTCTTTGAAAGGATTGAGTCATAAACCTTCTCATCAAAGTCTACATTTCCCAGAAATATAAACCTTGCAGGGAAATGTGTATTATAAACTCTTTCTATCTTTTTGCCCAGTTTTGGATCTACCTGCCTGCTGTATTCATTCATGATAAAATAGAACCGGAAACCCTCAAGGATGGTTTTTAACTGTTTTCCCTTGTGAGGATCATAGCCTGCAGCAAACTCTATCAGTTCCTGCAGTTTAATATGATTGTCGTCAGAAACATATGAAAGAGACGAAATAATTTCACGGAAGGTGTCAAGCTTAAGAACCTGCTTTACTTTTCTATAAAAAATCGTTTTGATAAAAAGAAATGTATTTTCTATTGAAGTAGGTTGTGGTGTACAGACGAAGATACCTTCATTTGATGTAAGAAAAAAATCAAGTGTATTAAAATTTGTTCCAGCACCAAGATCCAGCAGTATATAATCATAGTCGAGTTTTTTAATCGCCCTGATCAACTTTATTTTCTGGGCATGGGGCATATTCGCTGCCTCTAGGGAAGTGCCTTTTGAACTGATAATATAAAGATTTTCAAAATTTGTGGGGACGACAACCTGATCAAGTTCTTTGGCATTCCTGCTGAGAAAATAATTTAATCCTGTCTTTAAAGCCTCTGCCCCAAAAAAGGTATGGAGATTTGGGCCGCCAAGATCCAGATCAATCAATAGAACCTTTTTTCCCTGTTTAGCAAGCAGTACTCCAAGATTTGCAGTAATAAAACTTTTCCCTACACCGCCTTTTCCGCCGCCGATCGGATAAATTATCGCTTTCCTGTTCATTAGTACCTGCAGATTGCGTTTTTCTAATATGAGCGCAATATTTTGAGATCAAAAGATTACTGTTATCAACATGTTGTATTTGCATAAACAATGCCAGTGAGTATTTACAGGCTTTTCGCTTTTTTTATTCGAAAAATTATGTGCAATTTCAGGATGATATATCAAATCTAATGGATTAGGGGAAGTAAGTTTTTTTAATATAGTAAAAAAAATCATACCTGCTGCTTAAAATGTCATGTAATTGACACAGTTCCCGCGCACTTAAAATTTTTTATGTAACCATTCACCTGTTCCATTTCTATTATATTTATAATAATCACATCCACAGACAAAGGGGAAATAAAATGAAAAGCTCAATAACTTTTTTAATCATTTCTTGTTTACTGATGTTTTTCTTGTCAGGTTCAGCAAGTGCTTTGAACCGTGCTGCTGAGTCAAAGCAACCGGAGGTAGAATCCCCCGACAGCATCAGGGTTACATCAGAGACTCTGGATTTCAATATGAAAACATCTATGCTGGTTTACATGGATAATGTAACAGCAACAAATTCTCAGTATACACTCAAGTGTAATACCCTGCTCATTTCTCTCAATAAGGATAATAAACCTGCATCCATGCAGGCTGAGGGAAATGTCAATCTCAAGGTAAAAGACGGTGAGATAACCTGTAAAAAGGCAACCTATTCAAGATCATCGGGCGAATTTATACTTGAACAAAATGTAACACTGCGACAGGAAAACAGCACTTTCTCTGCTGATAAAATCACAGTCCAGGTAAAGGACGGCCGGTTTGAAGGAATTCATGGTGAGGGAAATATCAAAGGATCATTCCCTATGGATGAGGTTCTCCAGGATACAAAAAGTGTTAATTCTGATGAAGATTAATCCATAACATCTTGCCTTCTGACGTTCAGGGCCCTCCTGCCTTCTGATTTTATCACATCCCTCTTTCATTTCTCCTGTAAGATATTTTAATTATCCTTGTCATGATCAGGACAACTTGTTATATTCAATGAGCTTTCCAGTAATAATATTAAACTATTACAGAGTATCATATCAGGAATAAACATACCATACAGGGAGACTTAACATGAATAAACGCAACCTGCTAAAAATAGTAAATGTGCTTCTTGCTATCCTGATACTCAACCAGGTAACGACGGCTTTAATACATGATCTTCTTTCCAGAGATACATTTGAATTTTTACATGAGGGAGGAGGTGTGGCATTGTTTGTTGCGGCATTAGTACATCTGTATCTTAACTGGGCGTGGGTAAAGGCAAATATTTTACCCGGACGGAAAAAATCAGGGAAATAGTTATCTATAATGAAAAAACCTGCTTTAATAAATAAAGAATCCGAATATTTTGATACCGATATCGTCATTGCCGGAGGAGGATTAAGCGGACTTTCGGCAGCGCTTACCGCAGTTGAAAGCGGTGTAAATACGATCGTTCTTGAAAAAATGCATTTTCTTGGCGGCACGGGCCTTTTCCCGGAAGGATCTCTGGGGATCGGCTCCAGGTTCCAGAAGGAAAATGGGATAAAGACAACAACCGGAGAGGTTTTTGCCAGGGTAATGGAATTCCATCACTGGCGCTGTAATGCATCGGTAATCAGGACTCTTCTTAACGAGTCGGGGAGTACCATCGACTGGTTGATGGACCATGGAGTCAGGGTCGAAGGAATCAAGACACTGTTTTCTCCTGAAAAAAGCCTTTATGTCTGGCATCTCTTTAAAGGCGGAGGAGCAAAGGTTGTTAAGATACTTTCCGATAAAATTAAAAAGAAAGGCGGTTTAATCCTCACTGAGACACCTGCCAGAGAATTACAGTTTAGTGATGAAGGACATATAACCGGATTAACTGCCGTAAACTCAAA
>JASFHE010000658.1:0-3869 GCA_050123415.1 Desulfobacteraceae bacterium
ACAACATTGGACGCAAGGTCCGCCCCTACATTGTGATGCTAAAAACAGGGATATAATCGATTGTCATATTGTGGCAGGTCTGATGCCTGGCTCGACGTAGCCTTGGCGAAGGCGGCTGCCTACCCGGAAATGGCCATTATGCCATTTCAAAAGACGGGCAGACACTTAGGTCCAATGTTGTTGACTTAAGCCTTATAGTTCGTCATTCCCGCGAAGGCGGGAATCTATTTTGCTTTTGTTTTTAAATACTTAAAGTGGATTCCCGCCTGCGCGGGAATGACGATTAAGTCGCCATACCTGCTTATTTTTCTTAAGTCAACAGTATTGACACTTAGGTCTGCCCCTACAAGGCTTAATGGAATTTCATACCAGACAATGTGAATCACCTGGACCATGCCCATCAATAAAGGGCATATAATCTCTCCGGCTTTACTCCCAGGTAACACCCAAAAAAAAATCACAACATTAACAAATGTTGTTTTTAGAAACCCGTGCTTTCTCCACCTTCTGGCAGATACCACAGCAGTTTCTGGAAGAATCTTGATTGCAGCAAACTTTTTAAGATTCCGAATGAGATAAATATCCTCGGCTACAGGAACTTTCGGATACCCTCCTGCTCTGTTAAAATTTCCCTTTGAAATAAAAATGCCCTGATCTCCATAGGGCGGCTTAAGGTAACGGGAACGCAAATTTGCCGCATATTCGACAAATCTCATCAAAGTATTATCCATATCAGTTTTAAAACGAAAGGCCCCTGCTACAGGCCGCTTATCCAAAATGGCTTCAAAAATAAGACTGATATAATTTTCAGGCACTATTGTGTCGGCGTGAAGAAATAAAAGATTATTTCCACTGCTGGCCGATGCACCTGCGTTCATCTGAAGGCTTCTTCCTTTTGTGCTCTTAACAACAGTTGCACCAGGCTTTTCAGCTATCTTAACAGTACTGTCATTACTCCCTCCATCGACAACGATGATTTCCGCGTCGATGTTTTCCACTCTCTTAATAACCTCTTCAAGTCTGGCCTTCTCATTTAAAACGGGAATTATTACTGAAAGATAAGGATTTTTTCAGTCTCCTTGAGGAGCATGACGGGAAAGATCATCAACAGTGTCAATGTCATTGACGGGTGTAAGGAGATCAACTAAAAGCCCTTTCTCCTCCGCCGCATTGAGCGTTTGCCGGAGTACAGTTTCTTTTCCCCATATTATCCCCTCAAAAATATTAACCGGGCTTTTCATTCCAATCAGCCAGTATCCGCCATCAGTGGCCGATCCAAGAACGACATCCTTTTCATCTAAGACCTTAAAAGCCGTTTCTATTTGATCCGAAACAGGATAATGTGTAAAAATAATGAGTTTATCAGATATGGTTTTTTAGATGTACTCATGAATATGGTCTTGGGTTAGGATCTGTAACTGGCTGGAGAGTAAAAAAAGTGGGATGAGGAAATTTTAATTTCCTTCACCCCGTTTACAGTAAATTCATCATGGAACAAGCCACACAGCGCAGTCTTTCGCATTAGTAAGGATATACCTGGAAACACTTCCCATGAAGAAAGAGTCATTGGCACCTCTTCTGCCTACAACAAGTGTGCCGCACCCTTCTTTCCGGGCGCTGTCAACTATTGCTTTGCCTATGCTCAATTTGCTTTCTACTTCCATCACCTCAATCTGGGTTTCACTGAGTCCTCCATCAGTAAATTTTTTCTTTGCATGGGTATAAAAACTGTCAACACACTTTTTATTACCGCTTGTTATAACTTCCTCTATTATGTCGCCATTTTCATCGAACTCAATTTCGCAGTAATCCCTGAGTTTAGGGGTGATATGTATGAGATTGATTTTAACTTTTGTATTCCCGGCAAGCATAAATGCAGCATGATCAACAGCCTTAAGTGCGCTTTCCGAACCATCAACAGCCAGCATAACCTTTTGTGTTTTTATATCACCGCCAACAGCCCAGACAGGGGTAGTATCAGTGTGTTCAAGTATATTATTCGCAATACTGCCGGTAAAGGCCTCAGCCAGTTTTGATTTGCCTCTGTCACCTACAACAATAGCATCACAGACCTTCTGTTTTGCGTAATCAAGAATACCCTTTGCAGTACCCTGGATTACCGGTTGTGATACTTTTTCAATGAGATTCTCATCAACTCCCAGTTTTACCATGATCTCCATGTATCCATTAAGTATATCCATGGAGTTGTGCTTATTTTTTTCAGCCACAGACTCAAGCGCTGAGCTGGCTTTTGCATCCATTTGAGACTCTTTAACGAGAAAATCAGATATTTTCGGATGAATATTTATAAGAATATATTGCATGTCTTTTATAACCGAACACATGTCAATACAATATTCGATAGCTTTTCTTGAATGAATGCTTCCGTCAACAGCAATTAATATTTTCTTTTCCACTGATACTCCTCCTTGGTAGTCTTCAGTTGCACTTCTATAAAATTGGTTTTATTTATTACTGAGATAGTGCCCATCCAAAAACTAAAGTTTTTGTTAGGCAGCTGTCAGCACTCTGCGTTCAGCTTTCAGCAAAAGGCTTTTAAAATAAAGACTTAGCTGACGGCTGATAGCTGACCGCTGAAAGCTCCATCCAGAAATTGCCTCTTTCTGGATGGGCACGAGATAATCTCTTAACCTATCGAAAACAGTGATATTGTGTCAATATAAAATGATTATCGGGACCAAATGCAATAAATCTCTTTATTTTTCAAAAGCCGTGATGGCTGCACCCAGCAGTGCCGCATCATTGTTAAGGATTACATTGACAGGTATCTTCTCCACCAGCCCGGAAAATCGGCCTTTATTTATAAATGCCTTCATGAAAATGTCCTCTTTGAATCTCCACAGCAATTTTGGCGGGATACCCCCTCCGACATAGACTCCTCCCTTTGTCAAACCGGTAAGGGCAAGATTTCCGGCAGCAGCCCCCAGAATGGATAAAAATGTGTCTATTGTCTCCAGGCATAATTTCTGGCCTTTTTCGCGGGCTGAATCATTAATAACCTTTGCAGGCTCTTCACTTTTTATTCTATTGGCAAGCCACTTCGGCTCAGTGTATTTTCCTGTAGATTTTAAATAATTATATATATTGATAATTCCGATTCCCGAAATAACCCGTTCAATACTCACATGCCCATATTGCTTACTGAGAAATGCCAAAAGATCTGCTTCAAGATCATTCCCCGGGGCAAAATCAACATGCCCGCCTTCCGAAGGAACAGATATATATTTTCCATCATGGTACACCAGCAGTGCCTGCCCGAGACCGGTGCCGGGAGCAATCAATGAAATATTTCCATTTTTTTGAGGACGCGCCTGGTTAATAGTAAATATTTCCGAACTGGTAAGATATGGTACGGATGCAGCCATTGCGCTTAAGTCATTAATCAGCCTGACTTTTTTCAGTTTGAATGTTTTTTTTATTCCGGGCTCATAGACATCCCATGGGAAATTTGTGGTTTCGCATCTGCCGTTTTCAACCGGCCCGGCAATGCCAAAACATGCATTTTTAACTTTTACAGGATTTTGAGATAAGAATAGACCTATAATATCTTCAAGTCCTTTATATTCGCTACTGGGATAACTGCTGAAATATTTGAGAAGAGGCCGTCTTTTCCCCTTAACAAAAATGCCCAGAATGGTCTTTGTCCCGCCGATATCTCCAGCGAGAACATATTCTTCTGCTGCCTTGCTCATCTTTCTCCTATAAAAAAACATAAAAAATTTCATGAGCAGTGTCTAAAGTTTTGTGTTTTTCGTAGGGTCAGGATTTATACCCAATGTTGTTGACTTAAGGAAATCGCAACAACCATTTTCACCGGATCACCACCTACGTCATTCCACGGCTTGACC
>JASFHE010000659.1:0-3866 GCA_050123415.1 Desulfobacteraceae bacterium
AGCAGGCGCTACCATATCAGGGTGAGATATTAATACGCCAAGTGTAAGCAGGCCCAGGGCAATAAACAGTTGGTGAGAATTGATATAGTCCCTTGGCTGGAGAAGTACCTGTACCGGAAGTGTCGAGGCTATATACGCATATATGAGCAGAATAATAACCCAGAAGGCTATTGGGTCAAGTCCGAGAATTGATGCTACGGGTTCGATATTAAGTGGTAAGTAGGCACCTGCAGCCACAGTAATATACATTAGTATTACAGCGACTATACTGATCGGAAGATGGGATGCGCCTTTTTTATAAACCATATAGCCAAGCCAGACAGCAATCGGTATTTCGCAAAAAACAGGTATAACCGACTGGGGGTAAAGATCAAATACAATCCCTATAATAACTCCGAATATGGCTACAACGATCCAGAGCAGGAAAAATATTATAAGCAGAAACAGGAATCTCACCCGTTTATTAATAACTGTTGCAGAAAAATCACCGATAGAATGTCCCTCATTTCTGAGTGAAATAACCATTGAACCGAAATCATGCACGGCCCCCATAAATATTGAGCCTACCAGTATCCATACCATAGCCGGTATCCAACCCCATATAATGGCTACTGCCGGTCCTAAAATGGGACCTGTACCGGCAATTGATGTGAAATGGTGCCCGAACAGAACGGGCTTCTGAGTCGGAACAAAATCAATGTCATCTCTTAAAGCGAAGCTTGGACACACTGCATCAGGATCGAGCCTGAAGATTTTTTTAGCAAGGTATTTGCCGTATGTATGATAAGCGATCACATATAAAACAGCTGTAACAATGGCAAGGATTAATGAATTCAAAGCCTTTTCCTCCATGAGGTGGTTAGAGATGGATTATTTGAGTTATATAAAGTAAATAGTTAACTCAGGCTTGCAGTAGATATTAAAGCACGGCAGGGAAATCACATATATGATTCTGCCAGTGTCGTATCAGGATGAACCTTCATGCAAAAAGACCGTGCATTATTTGCTCCGTACTGCCACCATCATGATCTCCACCAGTCCATCGGCTGGAATACGGGATACCTCGAGTACCACCCTGGCCGGAAAATTCTTATTAAAATATTCTTTATAAATGGCGTTAAATGTCGAATAATTATTCATATCTGTCATGAATATCTGGCACTGCACAACATCCTTTAAGGAAAATCCAGCGGCCTCCAAGATTGCCCTTTGATTTTCCAGAGCCCTTCGGGCCTGGACCTCAAAACCCCGACCTGCAAGTTTTCCCGTTGCCGGATCTAAGCCCAGTTGACCGGAAAGAAAAAGCATGTCTCCTATGCGAACAGCCTGAGAGTATGGCCCGATAGAGGCAGGCGCATCTGGGGACGAGATAATATCAGAGCCAGAAAATGCATATTGGTGTGAACATATCGTTAAGATAAATATAAGTAAAACAGTAGTAATAATCCTTTTCATCATAATATACCTCCGACACTAAGGTCTTAATAAGCCTTAACGCACTTCATCTTACTGATGAATTCTGTAATTTTAATTATATTTTCAAATATCAAAAGTTTTAATTTTTTTTTAAAAAAGTACCCAGGTTATTATTATAAATCTGGGAGCTATCTTTACTCGCATCTTGGTCTTTATCCCTTGCCCTGCTTTTTACACCATTTTTCGATAAAGTTCATACATGGTGGACACCACGCCGTCGACCTGGATTTGGTCGTGAAAAAGGTGGGTGGAGATCCGTAGAGCAAAAGTCGGCTTCGGGTCTTCCACGTGCAGATGGAATTCGGTAGATCTGATCACATACCCCGCCGCCTTCAGACGGCCAACAAATTCCTCAATTTTCTTCTTGTCACTCACATCAGGGAAGGGATTAAATGACGTAAGCCCGGATGTGAATTCCGGGATGTCTGGAGAGAACAATAACACGGAATCTCCAAAGGTTGCCTTTATCCTTTGTTTAAGATAAGAACTCAGACGACAATCATAGGTTTCGATGCGATCCCGTCCGATCTTTTCCCACAGATCGCATGAATCGAGCATAGCCTGAAGCGCGGGATAATTTTCCTGGCCACGAATCAAGAACAAGGCTGAGATATCTTTAATCCGTAAGCGATCATTGTTCATGGGTCGTGCGAACATTTGATACACAGCACTGTTTTGAGGCCAAAGTTTCGGCAGATTGTCACCATGGTTACGCACATAAAGAATGCCTGTCGCGCCAGGACCGCACTGCCACTTGTGGCCGGATGCGGCATAGAAATCACAGCCCATATCGTGAAAATCCAGCTCAATCATACCGGAGCAATGAGCGCCGTCGATGATGGAGATCAAACCGTGATCCCTTGCGAGTCTGCAAAGAGCCTTGGCAGGGAGGCGAACTCCGGTCTTATAAGGGATGTGGGAAAAGAATATTGCCTTTGTATGGTTTGTTATTTTTTTCTTAAAGGCTTCAATAACCTGGTCGGCGCTCTTAAGATCCAAAACCGGGATTTCCACCTCAGTCAAGACCACTCCAAGGCGATCCTGAAGAATATAGAGAGGGGAAAGGCCCGACATGTGTTCATGGTGGGTCAATAATATCTCATCTCCCTTTTCAAACGGTAGGCCAAAGAGGATGGTATTCAGAGCGTCTGTCGTGTTTCGTGAGGGACTGATTTCATCCATTGTGCAACCGAATTGTTTGCCAAGCTTCTCTCGCAGTTTGGGGATTTCCATCTCATTCATAAATCCCATGGGATGACGAGCAACTATGTGATTGTATTTGTTATAATTTTCGAGGACCGTTCGGGGCATGGCCCCGGTAGTCCCGATATTCATATATACCTGTTTCGGATCAAGAATGAACTGATCCTGAATATTTTTCCAAAACTTTTTATCTGGAAGACTGTGATCTATGGTAGTAACTGTCTTTGATGCCGATTGACGTGGCATGGTCAGGCTTAGCGCGCCTCCTGCCATTGCCACTCCAGTAATTTTCAAAAAATTTCTTCTATTTATTATCTCTGTGGGTCTTTGATTTATCGATTTCATTTCATTATTCCTCCTTTTTTAAAATTATTGAGAGAGACTCTATTGGCTCATATCAAAAATTATCTCAAAGCTAAAAAAGTTCCTCCTGCTAATTTAATAAGGTTAATACATACTATGGACTAAATCATTAGTCCCCTCCAATAGCAGGAGGTATCTTTCAACATTTCAGTTTAAAAATTGACTGATAGGGTTAGTCCCATTGTCCGGGGCTGTATAAACCCGGCGCTATAGCTTCCTGCATTCGGAGGTATATTAGCAAGATACCACGAAGAGCTGTAATTACCGCTATAACTAATAGAATTGAAGAACTGGCTGTTCATGAGGTTGTTTGCCCATAGACGGGCATTCCATCTCCAGCCACCGGGGACCCAACGACTTGATTCATAGCTGATAGAACAATTTAACGTCCAGTATTCATCCACGCCGGGCATGGTATATTCATTATCGGTATTATTATTTACAGTTATATCAATTCCCTTGCCTTCATATTTGGCCATAAGGTTAAAATCCAGAATGTCCATACCGATAAACATCATATGGGAGTAGGTGATATTACCCCGTATGGGTGATCCCCCAAATTCATCACCATCCCGGTTTTCCTGCATGTCTTCATCTGTGTATGGATTATCCGCATCCGGATATAACGCAAGGATCGAATTACCTAAGTTATAGTCTACATATTCGTTCTTAGACCATGAAGCAGTAGCGCTTAGCGTATCATAGGAGGTGATGTTCCATATGGTGTTTATATTTAGTCCTATCTGCTCAGATCCACCGGGAGATACGGCAACATCATAATGATATTCATGATCCCATCTGTCGAGATCCCCATCCGGTCCACC
>JASFHE010000660.1:0-3861 GCA_050123415.1 Desulfobacteraceae bacterium
GGGTTGGCTTGAGCATTTCTTCTCCTTTGGTGTTACCCAGGCCATACTTGTTCTTGACCCCATAGTTGCCGACGATGTGGCTTCAAAAGGGTACAATACCAAACAGATCTTTGCTAAGTATCTTGCAGAAAATACAGGAACTCCCGGATGGCTGTACTGGTCGGAGAATAGAGAAAATCTCAAAAAGGCAAAAGATGGAATTGAACCTTTTGCCGGATGGCTTAAAAGAGGAGAAGATACCGTTGTGCCTGTTTCACGCTATAAGGGAGGAAGGATGGGAGGTTCGGGCCTCCTTGCTACGACCGATAATAATGTAACAATAAATTCCATTAATATTGTAGTAACAGGAGGCGGAACAAATACCTTCTGGTCAGGCGGTGATTTCGGTTATGTGGGCAGTACATCCGTAGACTTCTGGAGGTAGGAGGCGAAAATGATAAAAAGAATATCCATAATAATTTCCATCTGCATACTGCTGTGCCTGGTACTTTCTCCGGGAAGCGCCCTTGCACAGTATAATTCATCAAAAAATCCTGCAACCATGGGTACACCGGTAAAATCAATGGTTGAGCTCGGATCGGTCTACTCAAGCATATACGATATTACCATAACGGTTTTAGAAACGGTCAGGGGTAAAGACGCCATGAATCTCCTTAAAAAGGCCGATTCCAAAACCCCTAAACCTCCCAGGGGATCTGAATATATACTTGCCAGGGTTAGGTTTGAGATGAAGTCAAGGGCAGTATCGGATAAACTGACATTTGATCTGGGTGACTCTCCCCTTCAATGGGTTGCACTTGCATCGGATCTGACTGAATATCCCCGTGTTTCGGTAACTGCTCCCGCACCTGTTCTTAAGGGAACAGTAAAACCTGGTGATTCGATTGAAGGATGGGTGGCATTTGCTGTTGATAAAAAAGACAGCGGGCCGGTCATGGTATTTGGTCCTGACTCAGGGGGGGCAACCGGACGAGGAAGAACACTGTTCTTCAAACTGTATTAGACCTGTGCCCATCAAAAACCGCCGTTTTGGGATGAACACTTTCGGCACTTAATTATAAGGGCACGGCGCGCCGTGCCCCTACAGGTCGTCACATGATACAACGCTGGACGCTATTTCAATTGAAAATATTCTAATTCTTATTACCCCGCGGCTTTGGCAGTTTTTGCAAAAAGCCTGAATATATCCGGCATACCGCCGCTGATTACTGTGCCATGATCAGCATCAGGTATTTCTATATATTCGTGCTTCATTTTAAGTTTTTCCAGACTATCACGCCACTTATGAGTAAAATTAGGGGCTACGACCGTATCCTTACCTCCCTGAATTATCATTACAGGAATTCCTGCATCCTTCATTGGTTTCAGGATCTTATCACTGTTCTGCATCATCATAAAAGCTGCAGGAGCAATAGCTGCAACAGCTGCCCATGTATCAGTATATTTCTGGCCCAGGAAAAGCGCACCTGCACCTCCCATTGAATGTCCCATCAGGTAAGTCCGTTTTTCATCAACATTGAACTCTTTCTTCATCATGGCCAGTACATTCATAACATCCTTTTCACTGAGTTCGGCCAGGTTAGGCGGTTCAACAGGGCGTCCACCCATTGCAATCACCGGAGATCCGTACCATCCGCTAACGGTGTACCCCAGTGGGCCAGCTACTATATATCCACCTTCTTCAGCCAGGTCTATCACACGATCACGCACTATAAAATTTGCATCTCCTCCCATCCCGTGCAGGGCAATTATAAGGGGATTCTTTTTATCCATTGAAACCTTTGATGATACATAAACCACATATTCCAGGTCCTTATCCGTATCTTTAAAGTGGTAGGTGCGCTGCTGTGAGCGTGGATCAGGTTTAATGGTTATCGGAAACCTGGGCATGGGTTTTTTCGCCGGCCCTGCAGGGCCAGGAGGCTGTGCGATTGTGTACTGAACAGTAGAAATGCTCAGTAAGAGGGTAAATGTAATAGCAAATAGGAAGTTTGATTTTAATTTCATTGTATTTTCTCCTGTATTATTTTAAAAAAGTTTTTTCACGATACTACGCAGTTCTTCTGACGTCCTGCAGTTTTTGTATAATTTCGTCAATTAGCTTAAATCCCTTTTTGCGGCATTTGCTTCCATAATTTCAGATAGCCTGTCATCTGTTAAGGAGTAGAAGACAATTATTGCAAATGCCAGAAAGCCTGCTCCAGCCGGAAGATAGCAGATAAGATTCATCAGGCTGTTTATAACCTCATCGGTTGGTGCCGTGTTTGGAACAAATCCGATAAAATTCAGGCCTGCTGTGACTATTGTTCCGGCAAGTGCTATCGCAATCTTGATAGGCAGCGTGAACATGGACATTATAATGGCACTCGCGTCTTTGCCTGTTTTATAAAACCCGTACTCCGCTGCATCCATATACATTGCCTGTCGGACAGGCCCGTTGACCCCCGCACCAAGCGTCGATACAACAATAATTACGATATAGATATAGGCAGAATTCAGACCGAACATTCTAAGAACTATGAACCCTGCTGTTCCCCAGATTGAGGCAAAAAGGTATGTATTTTTCTTGCCTAAAATACCAACCACCTTTGGGCCAATCAGCGTGCTTGCAAAGCTTGCAAGAGCAAATGAAAGAGAATATGGCTTCATGTACTGTTCATTTTCTATTATATATTTGAAATAATACACTGCGACTGCCTGGAGGCTGAAGATACCCAGGTAGGAAACAATATCCGCTGACATTAAAGTCCTCAGATGTTTATTTCCGATGACCTGCTGCGCCATCTCCTTAAGAGACATTCTGTTTGACAGATTTTTTGTTGGATCATATTTGTCATAGTCTTTTATCTGGTAAAAAAGAAACCAGTAGCCCAAAACCTGAATAACAGCCAGTATCCCCACAGTGTAGAAATATCCCCATGATTCGCTTTTCTTACTGAAGTGATAAAACATATTTAAAACAAGATAGCTGTAGATAATCTGGCTGGACATGCCATACTGAATATTCCTGGATGACATCCGCATCCTGTCTTTAACACTTTTCGCCACGACAGATATCAGGCCAAGCTGGGCATTGTAGGCAAAATTAAGACTAACATGGGCTATCATATAAGCCAGACTGAGATAGACAACTTTTATTCCATAGCTAAGGGGCAGATTTGTGAATGTAAGGGTAAAAAAAACAGAGGTTGCAAGAGGAGGCAAAAGCAGCCATGACCGGTACTGTCCCCAGCGAAACTGGGTGCTCTGTATCAGGACACCTGAGACAGGGATTGAAAGGGCGTCAACAATATGGGTTATAAAAAAGATAACAGGGATAATAGATAACTTTATCAGGGCCACATCTGTTAAAAATATCGTATAATATTGAAGCGCGAGATTCATCATCAATGAGAAAGTCAGATGCGAAAATCCGTAACTGTGGACAAGCACGCCGGAAAGTTTCTTTTCCAATTCGAATTCTCCTATTCTATAACTACTATTCCGAGCAGACAAAGCTGTCTGCGCTGTTCACATCACCATCTTTATAGCGCGCAACAAGAGGGTAGGGACAAAGCGGTCTTGAAACTCCGGGATAAGCCCGACCTGTTGCAATTATACGATCCGGAGCTATCCCTTTTTCCACCCAGCCCATTATTGCATCAAGCGTATTAAACTGGTCCGTGGATTTACCTCCGCTGCAGTGGCACATACCGGGAATAAAGAACAGCCTTACAGAATCACGTATAGAAGGACCATTGACTTCCACTACTTCATCGTACCATGCCGAAAGAACATCTGAGGCCATACCCTGATCGGAAAGTCCGTTATAGACGATCATTTTTCCATGCTCTGCAAAGGTCGAAAGAAAGGTTGAATCAG
>JASFHE010000661.1:0-3851 GCA_050123415.1 Desulfobacteraceae bacterium
TTCAGCATCAATAACCGGTATCTTTTTCATCACTCTTTTTTGTTGCCATGCCTGATACTCGCCATATGTAAATGCCGGGCCCAGTTGTGATTTTTTGCAACAGCTTTTATCGTTTCTGCACAACCTGCACCGGCTTTCACTGCACATCTGGCAGTAATCACAATCAGGGCATTTTTCCTTTTTTACAGCTCTAGGCATTATTACAACTGTTGCGGCAGCTTCTCCGCGATCTTTTTGCCAAGTACCCTGCATGCATTCAGGGTATCTCCGTCAGGCACATAGTTTGCCTTTATGCCCGGGTCAACAATGTCAAGTTTCATTTCATCAAAGACACTGTTGATAAGCTTTACAGCCTCTCCGCTCCAGCCGTATGATCCAAAGGCCGCAACAATTTTATTCTTTGGCTTAAGACCTTTAAAATAGGCCAAAAAATCTCCCATAGTTGGGAAGATATTGTTATTAAGGGTCGGAGACCCGGCAATTACCGCTCCGGCATCCAGAACCTCGGTCATTACATCGCTTCGATGCCATTTTCTTAAATGCATGGGCTTGGCATCAACTCCTTCTTCACCAAGGCTCTCAACTATTGTTTCTGCCATCTTTTTGGTTGAGTGCCACATGCTGTCATATACTACGACAGCCTTTCTTTTAGGCTCCTGGGTACACCATTCGGCATAGGCGTTAATTATCTTCCCGGGGTCCTTGCGCCACATAATGCCATGGTCCGGGCAGATCATTTTTATCTGGAGGCCGGATTCCTTTACCCTGTTTAGTACTTTAAGGATCAGGGGAGAATAGAGCAGAAGAATATTTGCAAAATATTTTTTTGCGTGGGGCATGATCTCTTCATCGCTGACCTGATCGTCAAACATGTTCACACCGGCGTAGTGCTGCCCGAAACCATCGCTTGAAAAAAGTATGTGGTCTTCCTGCAGATAGGTAAACATGCTGTCCGGCCAGTGAACCATGCGTGTTTCCATAAAAGAAAGGGTTCGCTTACCTATTTTTAATTCTCCGCCGTTTTCTACCGGCTGATAATTCCATTTGTTGGGATAATGCAGGGAAAGATTTTTATGACCAACCTTTGAACAATAGAGAGGTTTGTCTTCTCCAACTGCATGCATGACCCTGGGAAGTCCTCCCGAGTGATCCATTTCCGTATGATTGCTGACAACATAGTCAATCTTTTTGGGATCAACAATCTGGCTTATCTTGTTTAAAAGCTCAGGTGCAAATTCCTTTTTTACCGTGTCAATCAGTGTAACCTTTTCGTCCATTATAAGGTAGGCGTTATATGTTGATCCGTCATAGGTGGAATAACCGTGAAAGTCCCTGATATTCCAGTCCTTGACACCTACCCAGTAAACATCTTTTGCAATTTCAATCGGTTTCATGACAATTCCCTTTTCAGATAAGAAGTTTCATTTCCCGGCCCCCTTTATTCAGGGGGCTGATTGAAATGAAAAAAAGACAGGATAATTCTAGGCTTTTTCGAACTGATCCTTTGACGCTCCGCATACAGGACATGTCCAGTCATCGGGAAGATCATCAAAAGATGTCCCGGGATCTATTCCGTTATCAGGATCACCGTCTTCAGGGTCATACACATAACCGCATACCGTGCATTCATATTTATCCATATAACTCTTCCTCCATATTTTTGGTTAATAATTTTTAAATTCTATTTTTAATTAAGCTTAAGATCAACTTTTTTTCTATTTACTAGGCAGCATCAAGCTTCTGCCTGTCGGCCATATCCATAAGAACCCTGTCTCGTGCCTTGTCAATTCCAAGTGCTTCTCTCTTTTTATCGATATGTTCTATCATCAGACGGGCCATTTCATATGGATCAACTGCAAAACCCCATTTCCCGAAACCCATTCCTTCAAGGCCGTCAAAAAGAAGTTTATGGAATTTTGTTTCTTCAATTATGGGGTATGTAACACCGAAAACAGTGTATACCCCTGATGCAACAAAATAATGCCCGATGGAAATTGCCTTTTCGCTCATCCATTCAGGGGCAGCACCGGCTACCGGAAGGTCGGCAATACTATCGCCAAGTCCGCCAACATGAACCATCTCGGAACATGCAATCAATATCCTGCTGTTATCAACGCATGATCCAAGACCGAGTACGGGCGGCATACCTACTGTCTCACATACCTCGCTCAAGCCCGGTCCTGCGAGATGGGCTGCTTCCGGCGTGTATAATCCTGCCTTTGCCAGGGCTATCTGAGAGCAGCCTGTCTGTACGACAAGGATATCATTTTTAATGAGTTCCTTGACCAGCTCCACATGAACCCAGTCCTGTTTTACCCTTGGATTGGTACATCCTACAACCCCGGCCACGCCTCTGATACGGCCGTTAATTATATTGTCGTTAAGGGGTGTGTATGATCCCCGAAAAGTCCCGCCAAGCATGTAGTTTATATATTCATGTGAAAAACCGTGAATACCGGCATTTCTGATGTTGGGGATCTCAACGGGCATATTGCGGTTTTTAAACCTGACAATGGCGTTTTCAACGATGCTGTCAGTACATTCTCTTGGAGAATGCTCCTGGAACTCTATGTGCTCAACACCTTCAATATGGCACCTGGGATTTGTTGTGAAGAGCTTGGTTCCGTAACAGTCTGCCACCTTTGCAAGTCCCTGTTTTATACACTGGACATCAACTCCCATCGCATCAACAGCCCCTGTGACAAGGATAGTCTCGGTGGACATGAAGTTTCCCGCATGGGGGACACCATGACGTGAAATCATTTCTGCGCCGGAACAGCACATACCAACCAGGTTAATACCTTCGGCACCGGCTTCCTTTGCCGCTTCAATAAGGCTGGAGTCATTGACCGAATCAAGCATTGATTCAAAAAGATTGGGTTCATGGCCGTGTATAATGATGTTTACCTCGTTTTCCTTGAGGCATCCCATATTTACATCCGCCTTGACCGGTGTGGGTGTTCCAAAAAGAATATCGGATATTTCCGTTGCAACCATTGAGCCGCCCCACCCGTCCGAAAGGGCTGTGCGACTGCATTGTTTGGTGATGTTCTCATAGTCCTGATCAACACCCATGTGGGTCCTGTGCATCAACTCCATTATTTCCCGCATTGCGCCCCTGGGGACAACCCCGTGTTTTCTCCATGTTTCAAGGGTTTTTTCAGGAACTCTTTTTGCAAAGGGGATTTCACCTTCAATCTGGGTATAGGTCCTTTCAAGCTCTTTGTAGAGGTCCATGGCAATATCTTCAACGTCTCTGCCTTTTACATCAATGCCGATCTCCTCAGCCACAGCTTCAAGCTTGAATGCATCTTTAATTGTATATTCCTTTATTTTGCCACTTACAACTTCCCTGAAGAGGTCCAGCATACTCATGCCATGATCTGTATGGGCGGCTGCGCCGCTTGCGACCATCCTGGCGAAATTTCTTGCCTGAATGGTGTCAATTGTTGCCCCGCATACACCGACTTTACCATAGGGATCTTTTGAGACAAGTCTGCAGGGTCCCATGGAGCAGTGTTTACAGCAGGCTGAATCAGCGCCGATGGGGCATGCCTTCATAGTTGCAGCCCTGTGGAATGCGGTTTCTACACCGTCCTTCTCGGCTTTCTTTAACATCTGTGCGGTTGCATCACAGGATGTTACATCCCTGATGTTCAACAACACCTGCTTGTCTTTTGCTTTTTTTTCATTATCCATATGCCATGATCTCCTTAGGTTTTAATAAGTCCCCCCTTTTAAGCCGGATACCTACCATGTAACGTAATCCGGTTTTATATTTCCTTTTCCCAAAAGGCTATTACCCCGTCACTGCCAAAATATGACATTATGCCTCTGACTCAAGTGTGCAT
>JASFHE010000662.1:0-3845 GCA_050123415.1 Desulfobacteraceae bacterium
CATAAACATTATTTCCCCTTCCGAGATAACAGGGATCATGTATTGTAACACTTTTTAATAAAGGAAATACAGGTGTGATGAGTCTTTTACTTATCAGCTCCATAACATACTGAGAAGCATGGACAACTTCAAACTCATTATAATCATCCTGACCTAACTTTGGATATTCGTTTCTAAGGGTATTATAACAATGGGGACACAGGGTGATTATCCTGTGCACATTATGTTCTCTGAATGTTTTAAGGTTCTTTCCGGCAAGGCTGAGGAAAAGCTCCTCCTCACCAAGTCTTCGTGCCGGGTCACCGCAGCATAATTCATTCCTGCCCAGTATCCTGAATTTCACATCCGCTTTTTTCAAAACATTAACCAGTGACCGTGAAACCTCCTGATACCGGGGATGGAAAGAACCGGAACATCCTGTCCATATGACTATCTCCACATCCCTCTCATCAGGCTTTGTTTCCTTGACACCCCGGTTCATTGCCCAGTCAGCCCTTAATGAAGTACCTTTACTGTTTACATCACCATATATTTCAAGGTCTCTTATCATTGCTGCAGCTTCAGAAGGAAGAGTGCCCTTGCCCAGTGTCAGATGCCGCCTCATATCGACTATTTTATCAAGCGGTGCGACAAAAACAGGGCAGGCTTCTACACAGGCCATACATGTAGTGCAGGACCATATTTCATCCTCTGTTATGAGTGAATCGATGAAAATATTCTTGTCGACACCATGTGCAAGCTCAAAAATCTGCCTGACAATTTTTCTGGGTGATAACGGTTTCCCGGAAATAAAGGCCGGACAGTTTTCTTCACAGCGTCCGCATGAAACACAGGCCTCGGTGTCAAGAAGCTGCTTCCATGTAAAATCATTTAAATGATTTGCACCAGGTGGAGTACCGGTAAAGGACATTTTCCTTAATTCACCAATATTACCTTTCCTTTTATAAAAAACATTAAGGGGTGCAAGTACAAGATGCCTGAAAAAGGTAAAGGGGATGAATGCCACCAGCAACAAAAGTGAGAGAAAATGGATTCTTACCATTAACTGCATCATAATGGGTGATGCCTGTAGAAAAGATGAAATAATATAACCTGCAGGTGAGGCCCAGATAATTCCGGAGCCGGTAATGCTTAACCTGTAACCCTCGGCAAGGAAACCCGTCAACAGAATTATCATTAAAACCAAAAGAGGAAAAAGGCTTTTTTGGGGGCCAAGAGGCCCCTTTGACTTTAACCTTCTTATAAAGAAGATTACTGTGGCGACCAGGAATACCAAACCAATAATATCGAGTGTAAGTGAAACCACAGATGATAAGACCTGGGGTAGTGTCAGACATGTCTGGGCAAAGATAATCACTATAAGAGGAAATACACATCCCCAGAATACTGCAATGTGTAAAATCCCTGCAACAGGATTCTCCAGTATTTTTTTATGCCCCACTAGATATTTCAGGAGAAACATCCTGTCCCCCGGGCACCTTTCGGGCAGGCCGGACCTTATCAGACGGACTATCTTTGACAGCCCCAGGGCCATTATTATTAAGACTATTATTAAAATACCCATGATGGATGATCCCGGATTACCTGTCGCATGAAAATTTCTAATCATGGCACTTTTATTATCTTTCATGTGGCATTTAAAGCATTCATCACCAGATATCTTTTCAGGATTTCCATGTATTGCCTTTCCCTGATGACAGCCAATGCAGTTTGTCTCATCAAAATCCCTGCTGAAATCCTGCTTTTTGTGGGATTTTACCCTGACGGATGCGAGCCCTCTCAAAAAGCCCTGTTCTCCCCATTCAGCCGGATGACATTTTTTGCATGTATCTTTTAATTGATTTTTATTTATGGACGAATACTCAACAGATTCAGAAAGAATATTATGTTTTGTATGGCATGAGTAACATTCAGGCTTATTATCTTTACCGGATGATGCACCATGAAGATTCTTAAGTGAGTGACATTTGCTGCAATCCACCGTTTCTGTTATGTCCCCTTCTTCGTGGCCCTCCTTTATGTATGTATGACAGTTAGAGCATTCCATCATGGACCCGTGGACAGAGGACTGGTAATCTTTAACGGATATCTGCGGAATACCTGCTTCCGGATTATCGCTGTGACATGATATGCAGTCATCCATTTCATAGGCAAAGATTCCACCAGAAAAGAGACCAAATAATAGAAGCTGCGGCAAGATTTTTTTTAAACCGAATAAGTTCATATTTTATTTAAATGTTTTTGCTTTCCGTAGGGTCGGGGTTTATCCCCGACCTAAAACCAGGTGGCACATAAAGTACCACCCTACATTATTAAACCGAAATAGTTTGCCGGAAGAGTATTTTATACAATCATTCCTCTTCATTTTTCATTTCCCTTATCCTCACAATCAAAAGAGGAATAAGCTCCCGCAAATCCCCCACAACGCTGAGATCAGAAAACCGGAATATCCTTGCACGCGGATCTTTATTTATTGAAATCACATTTTTTGCTTTTTCCATACCGGCGCTGTATTCATTCGCCCCTGAAATTCCGCAGTTTATTATCAAACCCGGAGTGATTGTTTTTCCGGTCTGGCCTATCTGCCGTTCAAAGGGCAGAAGCTGTGAATCGATTACCGGTCTTGTGCCGCCTACTGACCCGCCAATAGTTTTTGCCAGTTCATGGATGATATTAAACTCATCTCCTTTTCCGGCACCTCTTCCACCTGCAACCACAATCTCGGCATCTTTAATATCAAGGTCCTCAGATTCCGCCTCAATTATGTTAATAATTTTTGTATCCAGGTGGCTTTCATCAATATCAGGTATGATAACCTCAACCTGAGTATTATTATTTTTCTCAAAATCACTGACAGTACTCAAGACGGATGGCAGGAAAGAAATAACAGGAGTATTTCCTGTATTTATTATCACTCTTTCAAACTGGTAACCGTTGGATACCGGCCGTACGGCAACTCCCCTGCCCCTGTCATCAAAACCAAAATCCATTGCCTTTGTAACAAGAGGGGCATTCATCATTGCTGCGATCCGTGCACTGAAATCTGAAGTGCCTTCATCCTGTGCAATGAGAATACAGGATATACTGTTATCTTTCGCCGCTTCAAAAAATACCCTGGCGAACAACTCACCATGGTATCTGTCAAGTAAGTCATGCTTTATATGGATAATTTTATCAGCACCACCCTCTTTTAATGAACCAAGAGCATCATCCTCGGCAGGGCCAATAATAACAGCAGTTACAGTCCCGGTCCCTCCGGCATCCCTGATAATACGCCTGGCCTCTGTTATTAACCCGAAGGTCGATTCTTCAACAGCATCACCATTCGACAGGTCGAGTATCCATATATTATTAGAAAATTCGCTCAAAGTTTTCTTCCTACCCTGTGGCCTTCCGCAATGGCCATGTCAGTTTTTCTGGGGGCAACACAATCACCAGCCCGGTATATTTCTTTCACCTTGCCTTTAAGTTCAAAATACAATCGATCACATGCAGTATTACCCACTGCCAGGACAATTGTATCGTATCCTTCAAAATCTATCATTTCATTTGAGTAAACCTGAAGTCCTTTAACTATGGCCCCCTGTATTTCCAGTACCGCAATATCAGGTGTAAATGTAACTCCCTTTTCGGCTAGTCTTTTTCGTGTTAAATAAAGATCCTGTAACGGACCAAGGCTGCCGCCGGTAAAAAGAGACGAGGTTATGATATGGACCTCTCTGTCTCTATCCGCTAAAAACTCCGCTGTACCTGTTGCCTGGTGATGGCCGTCATTATCCACAAGCAGCACTTTTTTACCAACTTCCACTTCATCCTTTAATACCTGCACAGTGCTTACTACCTGG
>JASFHE010000663.1:0-3844 GCA_050123415.1 Desulfobacteraceae bacterium
ACGGATTCCAGAGCACTCGCTGGAAATTCAAAAAGAATCGACTCACATCCAAGGTTATGCAGGACTGTTCTGTAGATATTAAGTATCATCCTTGAATCATCCACAGCAAACACCTTGAGTTTCCCTTTGCTCTTCTTTTCAGTGTCAGGGGCTATACTTTCTGCAATGTCTTCATATCCTGACTCCCGAAGAAGCTTTGAAAAACCTGCCTTTACATCCGGATGGGCCTTTTTAATAAGGTACTGTATTGCCGGATTTTTAAAGGAATCATCCTCAATAAGATCGATGAAAATATTCTCACACTGGGCATCGATTATTGTTGTTATTATTTTAAGGGCATGCATATCACCGGACTTTATCATATTTTTGATTCCGCCGGAGAGTACCGGATTATAATTTCGTTCTATGGCCCTCGCAGCGGCTGCCTTCACATTATCCACAGGGTCTTCCAGGCCTGACGCAAGGGCAAATGCCCCTTTGTCAAGTGGAAGCCTTCCCAGTGCCTCATAGGCTGCAAACCTGATATTGGGATCTTCAGGTTCATTGAAAAGCAGTTTTCTAATGGGTGCAATGGCTGAACTGTCTCCCAGATCACCGATCACATTTAATGAGTGTATAACAATATCCGGATCATTGAGCGTAAGATTTTTTATCATATACCTGACACTCATTGAGCCGATCTCGACAAGTTTTTTCTTTGCGGCAGTCCTTAAATGGACAAACTCCGAACTGAGGATATCATTCAGTCTTTCATAGGCTTCATTGATCTGAAGCCCGGAAATCGTATTCAGTATTAACAGGTCCAGGTCCGTTTCTCCTCCAAGCCTGTCATATAATTTATCAACAGCAGCGGCATTTCCGATCTGGCCGAGTGCTTTTACCGCGCTGCGTACAACTTCCCTTGAGTTGGAATAAAGAAACTCACTGACAGCCTCGACAGCGGATGGATCTCCTATCATACCCAGCGAATCAATAACAGATCTGATTATTTCCAGATCTTTCTCTCCTTTAAGAATATCAAGCAGGACAGAAGCCAATTTGTTCAACTGGATTTCACCGGCAGTCTCTATTAATATCAACTTTGCTTTCAATTCACTCCTGCCCGTGAGTAGACCAATAAGTACATCGGGACTGTCAAGGATTTTTGATATCATTGTTTCCTTGACCTGAGGAAATGTCTCCACAAGGGCCAGATTATTTGCGATTATGCCTGCAAGCAAAGGTATTGAAAAATCATCATCAGCCCGACTCACTTCAAAAAGAACCTTTTTTTGTGTTTCAGCACCAACACTGTCAAGCTCAGCCAGGACAAGTCTTGCTTTAATAATATCCTTCTGTTTTATGTCGAATCGAATCTCATCAAGCAGATGCTGCTCATTGATTTTGCCCATAAAAGTATCCTTATAAACTTTTGAAAATCGATGAGAGTAAATATTTAATATTTATCGCAATAAGAGAGACCATTAATATAACCTCTATTCAGAAATCTTTTTAACTGACTCAATAATTTCAGCCATTACTTTGTTGATGTCACCTTCATTCAGACCGACAAATTCCATTGCACGATCATCCATTACGTAAAAAGTGCTGTCAATTCCGAGTCCAAGCCCGGTCATCATGGCTATGACATCTGCGATGTGAATAATGTATGCCAGCATATTTTCGTGAGACCTGGCTGGATGATGGTGATACCTTATGGCTATTGTCAATGCCTTCGGAATATTCCAGACCCCGCAAACCTCATAGGCCGCTTCCGAATGATCAAGTTCGAGCACGGACTTTTCGGCATCCAGAAATGTTACGCCCTCATTACCCATAAAGTCCTCTATCAGCTGCCATCTTTCCGCGACGTACTTGTCAAGAATAAGTTTACCCGCGTCATGTATTAATCCGGCTGTAAAGGCATCATTTATTAAAGACGGCTCTTTCATTTCGGCTATCATCTTTGCCCCAAAGGCTACTGCAAGAGAATGCTTCCACAATGCCCCGGCATCCAGACCGTATCCATCGAGGCTTTTCCCGAGAAGGCTTGAAGTTCCTCCCATGGTTATCAGTTCCCCGAGGGTTTTATGTCCAAGAACAACTGACGCATGCTGTATGGAAGATACCTTTCCTCCCATTCCATAGTAGGGCGAATTTGCAAGCTTAAGTACCTTTGTGGCAATCGCCTGGTCTGTCTCAAACAGGTCTGCCAGCGATTTAAAGTCCGAATTGGGATCTGACATAATTTCCCTTGCCTTGATCACAGTCTGGGGCATCGGGGGAAGATCCTTTACACTCCTCAGGATTTTCTTTTTCAGGGCCTCGCCCTTCAAAAAGTCCTCCTGGCTGATATCGTTCTGAGCGGTCTCCAAACCTTCCTGAACGCTTAAATCCAGTTCGATAATTCCTTTACATCTCGGGCATGGGAAAGCGATTTTTTTGCCCCTTGGTAATCTTTCATCCGGGATATTGAACTGAACCTTACATGTTGAACACTCAACCTTCATCTTCATCTCCGTATGGTCTTAAACATCATTCTTAATAAAAGAATCGAAACCAGTACATCGAATATTAGATAAGCAGGAATTGTGCCAAAGCCGGGACACCTGAAAAACAGTTATTATTGCTGGATCATAGATTTTTCAGGGTGCCTATATGCATTAAATATTCTTCATCATGTCAGAAATATGGCGCTTATTTATGACATATAATATTACCTGATTTTATTTTAAAAAGTGCCCGGAGACCGCTATGTTTATAAGGTTCTTTTTCTACAAAATTAGGGTCTAAATATAATTATATATCTACCTTATAATATTAATTATATTTTCTAATATTACTAATTAATAAATTAGTTGACAAATAATATTATTTATATATAATTATATATAATATCCTAACAATAGAGGAAACAGGAAAACCATTGACTGAAAAATTAAAGAATAATGTAAAGAAAATCAGGGAAGATCTGCTGATGAGCAAGTCTGAACTGGCGCGAAAGGCAGGTGTCTCTGCGCTTACAATCGACAGGATTGAAAAAGGGATGAGTTGCCGGGTTGCAACAATGAGGAAAATAATACTGGCGCTCGGATACAAAATACAGGACAAAAACAAGGTATTCCCGGACATAAAGAAATAAAAAATGCATAACAACAGCAAAATTCAGGAGGTTAATATGTACGAACATGCCTTGGCAGATAATCTGCTCGAAGCAGTAATACTGGAGGGTAACAGGGATATTGATCAGTTCTATTGCGTGGAAATTCCAGTGAGAAAAAAACTGATCTACCAGTTCAAGATCTGGCAGACAGAGTCGATGTTCATGTCAATCCTCGTAAGGGAGGATTCGAAATTTCTATCTTTCATCGAAATCAATTCCAGATTCAAAATGAAATATTATTCGGAAGATTTTCTATATCCGTACCAGGAGCTTGTTACCGAGATCAGGGATATCAGTATGCAGGAATGCGCCAGGTTAAAAGGATATTACCTGGTGAGCCTGGAGATAATTGAAGATCCTGAGGATAATAAAATCAATGACCTTATTTATACCGGCGACCACGATTCCTCAGTGTTGTAATATCATACCTCCTGTGTCAATTTTTTACCTTGTATGATCATTGAAACGGTGTTATCCTTAAATATCTGCATATTTTTCATCTGTTCATTGTTCAGAATAAACAATCTGACGCTGATAATTCAACCTGCTTTTTCAAGCTGTCATTCATCTATCTGAAAAAATCCTCCATTTCTCTATTCCATCGGTTAAGGACTTTAATCCGGATTTCAGGCGCGATATCAGGTCATCCGGTTCCTTGAGAGCATTCTGGTGATAACAGAGCTTACTGGAAATGTGTTCGGG
>JASFHE010000664.1:0-3837 GCA_050123415.1 Desulfobacteraceae bacterium
GCAGCCGGTCAGATTGGGATCATACGCGAGAGTAAATGCTTTGAATATATTTTTCTTGTGATAAGACAGAGTGCTTGCAAAATCTGTCACAAGGCTGTGTTTTGCAGGATCAATTCCCATAATTTCCACAGTTTCATCCTGCTTTGAATATTTCGATCTTACTAAAGCGAAGCTTTTTATCACCGGCGATACGGCTTCAATAAAGTCCTGACTTTCCAGTATTGCCATAAAATCTTCATAGTACGCAAAACCCACAAGTGAATCGGTTCCGACAACACAGTCTCCTGTGAAACGATAATTCCGCTCTTTGAAATCTTTTGCAAGCCCGGCCATTACGGTCATTACTACTACCACGATAAATACACAGAGCGTAACCGCAGCAATCGCAAAATATGTTATTTTGCGTTTTAACAAATATCTAAGAGCGAGTAAAATTTTATACATTTGTCACTCGTAACGTAAAATTTCAACCGGTTTTGTTATCGCCGCAAGAACAGCAGGTATTAATGAACCTATAGTTGCCGCAATAATCGCCGTTAAGACAATACACAAAGCCCATGACCAGTTAACTTTGTCAGGAATCCTGCTGAACATATACACGCTGCTCCTCCAGAGTTTCAGGTCGAACACTACTCTTATCCATTGCTCAATTACATTGATGTTTGTTGTAATAATATAACCGAGAGCTACCCCGATACCGGAGCCTACCACGCCGACACATGCACCGAAACCGATAAAAACACCGGCTACAGAAGAACTTGCGGCACCGCAGCTTTTTACTATAGCAATATCTTTTTGTTTGAGCCTCACGATAAGATAAAAAATGCAGAATACCAGCAAAACAACCCCAAAACTTACAATGCCGAAAATCACCAACAGCACATTCATTTGCTGGATATACGCGGCTATATATTGGCTTTGTATTTCCTGAGCAGTTTCAATACTGGTGAATTGTATCAGGTCCAGGTCCGTATCTAACTGTTCTTCTACAAAGTTGCGCCAAACGCCGCGAATGACCGCCAGAGCTACTTCAGGGTCGGTATTTTCTGCGAGTTTAATATTGATTTGGTCTGCAACAGGTAGTTCTTCATTAGGATATAATGTTTTACTCAATTGTTCTATCGAAAGATATATGCAAGCAGTATCGAACTGATAAACTCCCGTCTCAACGATGTCCCTCATTGTAAAGTTCAGTACTTTCCTTTTTATTTCTGTTAGCGAGGCATCATTTGCCCCTGATGTTGTTCCTGTAGTAAGTATGACTTTTTGTCCGATCACTTTTTTGGCTTCATCGAGGTCATACTCATCCGTTTGCTCGTCAGGTTTATTTATTACACCGATTCCAACAAAGCCGCCGATTTCTTCAGGGGAATCAGGAACATTAAAAGTTGCATTATTTCCGGCATTTTTTTGGTCGAGTAAAAAATTATCAAAACCAGTTACTTTGCTGCGCCGTCCCGGCTCAATTCCCCATATTTCCACAGCTCGCACATTTCCCATACCTATGTGCAGCAGGCCGTAGCCGGTAATCTTCGCTGTCGCGGCTTCCACCATCTCTACCTGCTCTAAACTCTCGATTAACTGGTCATACTTTGAAAAACATTTCCTTGGACTAATTACCACATCGCCTATGGCTTCGACCGCGGTATTCTTAAAGGTGTCTATGAAGCCGGTAAACAAACTGGCTACAACAATTAATAAGGACACAGAAAGGGCAACCGCTGCAATGCTTAAAAACACTATCTTTTTCTTACGCAGGTATCGAAGCCATAGAAATAGTTTTAACATTGATTACACGTTATAATATAAAAATATTAAATATTACATCTTACGTTTTACGGTTGCGCTGCTCGTTTCGTAAATCGTGGTTAGGTTGCGTTTTTTTTCTTTCACTAAACTGTGACCAGGCAACTGCCAGATTGTAACATTGTCTGCTGATTTTGTCATATGTATCTATAAGTTTTTCACATATTGTTATATCTATATATGACGAATATAAATCTTTAGCCTGAGTTATCGAAACAATTGTTTCATTGGACTCCGCCATCGCATCATCCAGGTATTTTTGAAATCCTCTTTTCTGATGCCTTTTAGAGTGGCCTTCCGATATTAGACGAGGAATGGCTTTAGTAGAACGTCTAAGCTGATCAACGAGATCAAATTTTTCTTCGGCGGGTAGTTTTGGAAGAATATGTTTAAAAACCTCAAGCATTCCTTGGTAAGCGGTTTGATAAACATCTAAATCCTGAAAACTTTTAATAGGTTTCTTGTTTTCCATAACGTTTTACGATAAACGCAGCCGATACGAGCTGCGCAACCGACAGACGGCCTACGTTTCTTTAACTGGTCTCAGAAGCGGGAACAATATAACATCTCGAATGCTTGTTGCTCCGGTTAAGACCATCACAAGCCTGTCAATCCCGATGCCCAGCCCACCGGCAGGCGGCATACCGTATTTTAAGGCCGTAATGAAATCATTGTCCATTGTGGCCATCGTCTCTTCCTGACCTCGGAGCTGAATCCTGAAATTCTCTTCCTGTACAGCCGGGTCATTCAACTCCGTATAAGCATTCGCAAGCTCCATACCTGCGATATACAGCTCGAATCGTTCCGCGTATCTCGGGTTTTGTTTCATTTGTTTGGTCAGGGGACATAATTCCGCGGGATAATCAATCACAAAGGTCGGATTGATAAGATTTTTTTCAACCGTAGCTTCGAATACCTCATTGATTACAACGGCGTTATCCATATCAGCTTCGTCAATTTCGAGCTTTCGTGCCTTTTCTCTGACTGCTTTTAAATCATCAATTTTACAGCCGCTAAATTCTTCGAGAAGGTCAGCGTATTTCGCCCGACGCCATGGACGGGAAAAATCTATCGTATGGTTATCGAATTCAACGTTTGTCCCGGAGCAGTATTTTTCGGCACAGACTGAAAAAATTTCCTCGGTTAAATCCATCATTACATTGTAATCCGCATAAGCCTGATACAATTCGAGCATTGTAAATTCAGGATTATGCTGCCTGCTCAATCCTTCGTTTCGGAAGTTGCGATTTATTTCGAAGATTTTTTCCATTCCGCCGACAAGCAGCCTCTTGAGAAAAAGTTCCGGCGCAATACGTAAAAATAAATCCATATCCAGAGTATTATGATGTGTAATAAAAGGTCTCGCTGCGGCACCGCCGGCTATTGTCTGCATCATAGGCGTTTCCACTTCCAGAAAACCTTTCGAGGTTAAGACTTCGCGAATAGAAGCTATAATAGCGCTTCGGTTCCTGAATCGTTCCATCACTTCGGGATTGGCCCATAAATCCACGTATCTCTGTCTGTATCTCTGGTCGATATCAACCAGACCGTGAAATTTTTCGGGCGGCTGCAAAAGGCATTTGCTCAGCATTGCAATTTCATCGGCCCATATCGTTATCTCGCCGGTTTTGGTTTTGCCTAACTGACCGGAAGCTCCGATTATATCCCCCAGTTCAAGAAGCTTAGCTAATTCCCATTGCTCGGATAGTAATTTTTTACTCAGGCCGACCTGAATTGTGCCGTTTCGGTCGCGCAAGGTAATGAAAATCAGTTTGCCTATATCTCTTAACAGTACGATTCTGCCTGCGGTTTTAGCCTTCTGGCTCTGGTCGTCTTCAATGAACCTATTTTTAATATCTTCTGCGGATTCCACCGCTTCGTATAAACCGCCATAAGGGTCGATATCTAATTCTTTAATCCGGGAAAGTTTTTCCTGCCTTTGGCTCTCGAATTTGTTTACATCTTCTGTATTTGCCAAATCAATACACCTCAAAAATTTAAAAAGCTGTTATGAAAATTGCTTAAGCGCGA
>JASFHE010000665.1:0-3829 GCA_050123415.1 Desulfobacteraceae bacterium
GATAGAAAAGGAACCTTTTTCTGTTAACCTTAATTATTTTAAGGGAATAGTATTTGAAGATCCCAACTGGGATTTTAAAAACTTTGATCTGGAACGTGACACGCGCCTTGGCATTAAAAAGGCTGCCTGGGCGGTTGACGGTAACGACCCTAATTTAAAACCATTTAAAGACGCAGGAGGAAAAATTATGATGCTGTCCTCCTGGAACAGCACTGCCCTTCCCCCGCGTCAACTTGTAAAATATTACGGCAGTGTTGAAAAGGCCATGGGCGGTTATGAAAAGACACAGGATTTTGCCCGTCTTTTCATGGAGCCAGGCTCAGGCGGATGTTCCGCATTTGCAAATCCCGAAGGTTTTAAGGTTTTTGATGCCCTGGTTGACTGGGTTGAAAAAGGTAAGGCTCCTGAAAGAATCATTTATCCCCATACGAAAGGAGGCGGCATGATGGGCATGGGAGCAAAACCGGAAGTTTACCGGACCCGCCCCATATGTGCTTATCCCAAGCAGGCAAGATATAAAGGAACCGGTGATGTAAATGATGCAGCCAATTTTGTCTGTGTTGATCCGAAGAAATAGAGTTTAAAAAAATTCAATTCCACGTCCCGCCTTTTCATTGACAATGTCATGACAGGCGGAGCGTGGAATTGATAAAACACTTCCACTTTCTTTCCCTTTACTTATCATATTAAATAGTCAATATCTAAGTCAGATTATTAATTTGTAATCCATGTAATATTAAATTATACTAAAGTATGAAAAAACAATGAAAGGCCATCAGAATGGATGAAAAAGACACACAGGGAACAAAAAAAGCAAATCTCAGGACAATCCTGTTTATTCCAATCGTTGTTATAGCATTAGCTGTATTTATATTATTGCAGAATAATACCCCTCCCAACATTGTTATAGAACCCTCAGATGCTAAACAGGGACCGCCTGCACCGAATTTTACTTTACAGGGGCTCGATGGCCGGATGGTCAGCCTAAGCGATTATAAGGGAAAGGTTGTATTCCTGAACATATGGGCAACATGGTGCCCTCCGTGTGTAACGGAAACGCCCTCCATAGATAAACTCTATAAAATGTTCGAAGATGAGGATTTTGCATTGCTGGCTGTCAGCATTGATGAAGGCGGAAAAAAAGTTGTTGAAAACTTTATGAAAAAAAAGAAGCTCTCTTTTCCTGTACTCCTTGACCCTGAGGGTAGCGTCGCGAGACTTTACAGAACAACAGGTGTCCCTGAGAGTTTTATTATCCGCAAAGATGGAACTGTTGACAGCAAAGTCGAAGGAGCTATTGACTGGACCTCACCAAAAGTTATTAAATATTTTCAAAAATTGATTCAGGAACCACATTCTATTTGAATACACCTTGTAGGTCAGCAGCTAATTTCTTGACACAAAAAGTTTAACTCTCTATACTCATTTCTGTATAATATACCATATTATCACACTGTTAATTTAAATATCGTTTTGATATTTTGGGGGAGAATATCATTCTGGAGGTAATTTATTCTTTTAAGGAGGAATACATCCATGAAAATTCGACCCATTGCTTTAAAACTGTTTCTTTTCCCTGTATTTTTATTCTCAGTTCTCACACTCACACTTTTTCAGGTACACTCAGAAGTATCACCATCCGGCCAGGCAAAAACTATCCTTGAAAAATCAGGCATAAAGGGCGGTCTTATTGTTCATTTACACTGCGGAAACGGTATGCTTACCCAAGCCCTGAGAGTTAATGACAGCTTTCTTGTGCAGGGTCTGGACAAAAAAGAAGAAAACGTTCAAAAGGCACGGAAATATATCCTGTCAAAACAGAAATACGGGCCAGTATCGGTTGACAGGCTTATGAGTAATTACCTGCCCTACAAGGACAATCTTGTTAACCTGATTGTAGCTGAAGATCTGGGCAGTATTTCAAAAAAAGAAGCAATGCGCGTACTGACTCCTAACGGAGTACTGATGACACGCAGTTTTTTTGGCAGGTGGAAAAAGGCAATAAAAAAGAAGCCAACCAACATGGATGAATGGAACCAGTTTTTATACAATGCGAGTGGCAACCCTGTTTCCAATGATGAAACAATCGGGCCTATTCGAAATTATCAATGGATTGGCAGCCCCAGGTGGGGACGGCACCATGACACGACTGCAAGTATGAGCGCACTCGTTTCTGCCAATGGCCGCATCTTTTATATCATTGATGAAGGGCCGACCGAATCGATTGAATTACCTGCTGAGAATTATCTTGTAGCGCGTGATGCATTCAATGGAACAATACTCTGGAAAAAACCTATTACCAAATGGTTTGATCATTTATTCAGCCTAAAAAGCGGTCCCGCTTATCTCCCGAGGCGACTGATTGCTGCCAACGACAGTGTATATGTAACACTGGATATTGATGCGCCTTTAAGTGAACTGGATGCGGCTACCGGTGAAGTAATACGTACATTCCCTAATACAAAAGAGACATCCGAGGTTATTTTACTGGACAATACGCTCTATACTGTTGTTGGTCGCCCGGAAAAAACAAAAACTCCTTATACTCCCCAAAAGACCTATGTATGGGAAAATGCAGATTTGGCAAGGTCGGATTATGCATGGGGGCAGGAGCCTGCGCAAATAATGGCCATTAACAGGTCTACAGGTGATGCGATATGGAAAACTGAATCTCCGATAGCTCCGTTATCGCTTACTGCTGATTCAAGATCGGTTTATTACTACGACGGATCAAAATTGATCAGCCTGGATCGTGAAAACGGTAAACAAAAATGGCAGTCCGAAAAAATAGTTACTAAAAAGATCGATACGTCCTACGCTCCCAGAGTAGTAGTCAGTGAAGATGTCCTGCTCTTTTCCACCGGAGCAATCGGCTTTGGTCAACCCGGCAGGATCATCGCACTTTCGACTGACGATGGTAAAAAAATCTGGGAAGCCCCGCAGCCGGGTTCAGGACACTATTCTCTTGAAGATGTTTTTGTAATCAATGGTGTTGTGTGGGCTGGAAGGACAGCAAATGTCCAGGATGACGGGACCTATTATGGACGAGACCTTCATACAGGTAAAATGGTTGAAGAAATTCCAGGTTACAAAGCAAAATACTGGTTTCATCAGAGATGTTACCCGAGCAAAGCTACTAAAAACTTTATTATACCTTCCAGGACAGGGATCGAATTTGTGGACCTAAAAGGTGAATACTGGGATATAAATCACTACGTCCGTGGAGGATGCTTTTATGGTATCATGCCAAGTAACGGGCTTATTTATGCACCGCCACATGCCTGTGCCTGCTATATGGAAGCCAAGTTAAACGGTTTTGGCGCCTTGGGAACAATCAGCAATATTGGGCCGGATCCAGGAATCTCATCTCAAAACAGACTTGAAAAAGGGCCTGCGTATAACAGAAAGATATCTGCCGGCATGGGGCAAGAAGACTGGCCGACCTACCGCCATGATACAAAACGCAGTGCGTATACTAAAACCAGTGTTTCATCCGATGTGAAATCCAAATGGAACATAAAGCTGGGAGGTAAGTTGAGCAGTCCTGTTGTTGCCGGTAACAGGGTGTATATCTCCAGAGTGGATTCACATACCATTTATTCGATAGATACAACAGAGGGTGACATTATATGGAATTATACTGTTGGAGCACGTGTTGACTCACCCCCTACTATATATAAAGGTCGCGTATTTTTTGGCTCAACTGACGGATACGTCTATTGTCTTGATGCTGCTGACGGCGCTCTTATATGGCGTTTCCGGGCTGCTCCAAGGGACATGCGAATGGTTGCTTTTGAACAGGTCGAATCTGTCTGGCCTGTTCATGGAA
>JASFHE010000666.1:0-3824 GCA_050123415.1 Desulfobacteraceae bacterium
ACAAAGTCCTCCAATAGGTATATTTTAATACTTTTATTCATTTATAATCCCGGAGGCATAGGCGGCGGTTCCAGCCCATTGCCTTTTTCAGGTTCAGGTGTTTCCGGCAACTCCGGTGATTCCGATATTTCAGATGATTCAGATGAAGTCGGAGACGGCTGCGGATTTATTGTCTCCTTCACTTCATCTGTTCCGGTGTTTTGGTTATTATTTGCTGTAGCCCGTCGCATATTTGCATAGGCTCTTGAGGAACCGGATACAGCGGTCTTTTTTCGGTTTATCCCCGTTGTATAGTTTTTATTCACGGGTACGCGGAGAGAGGGTAAATCTTTATTTAAAGTAGTGCGGGGAATTGGAACGGTTGTATTTGACCTGTTTAGCCTGTTTGATTCTCTGTTTCTTGAATAATTATTTCCGGTTTCATTTATTCCTTCATTGCGCGTGTTTCCCTGAAACGTGCTTTGGGTATTGTCTCTTCCTGTACTTCTGATCGCGGCTGCCCTTGTGCCGGTCCTTTTCAGGCTGCCTTCATCAGGGGTGAAAAGGTCGATTGAGTGGAGGTTTCCGCCACTGTAGTTCCATACTACAGCACAATTTTCACCTCTTAAAAGATCGGCAAGAATAGAATCAAGGCTTCTGTTAACAAAGGATTTTCTAAGAATCTCTTTTTTAAATGTGCTGCTTGTTATTATATTTATTCCGCTTTTTTTGGAAATTTCTTTTAAAGCATCGGTGATAGTACAGTTTTCAAAACGGAATGAAAAAGTGTTTCTGTTGCTTTCTGACAGAGCAGAAACCGGTGTTGTAAAAACAGCTAAAAAGACTATTGAGATACAGGTTGCTAAAAAAAGTATGAGTTTTTTATATTCCATCAGTTTCAAATTAAAAGAATAAAATCATTAACATTAAGGCCTAAATGAATCCGTACCAGCGGGGAGAGCAGTTAAGAAGCCCATGCAGTCAAATTATGCAATAATCATACCTTTATTATTTGGAGGATTTATAATGAAATGAAAAAAGCGTCAATTAAATTAAAAAAGATAAATATTGATTAATTTACATAGCTTTGCTTAATTTTATTGAGACTAAAAGGAACAGAAAAATGACGATAATGTCCTTGCAGGCAATAGATTAATGACGGGGTGTATATTAATTTGTTGTTTTTTTGTCACTGTCCGATTGTGTTGTCTATTTATTGACGTTGCTGATTTATTCTTCTTCTGACCCTGATTCATCAAGCTCATCAAATCTTTCCGCCTGCTTGTCAGTGATGTCGCTGATATCCTTTTCCATCTTTTTCATCTGGTCAACCTTCTTTTTTCCGGCCAGTTCTTCAACAGTGTCGTCCACCTTTTCGCGTGTATCCGAACCCTTGCAGCCCGACAATAACGGAACAGTTAGCAGGGTAAATAAGATGGTGAGTCCTAAAAGCATTTTTACTGATTTTAGCATAATAGTCTCCTGTTTTTTAGTCAGTTAAATGGCATTATTATATTACTTTTTCCAAGTAAAAAGGATATAACATATAAATGAAAAATACAGTATAAAATTAAAGGTAATTCATTTTAGTATAAATAGCAGATACTATTTAATATGGCGCTCAAATTATTTTGACGACGGATTTAGTCAGTGTTACTATTTTTCGAGCTGATCGACCCAGGAAAAACTTCTAATAAAACAGGGAGTAACAAATTATGATAAAAGCAAAAGATATTATGACAACCAGTCCCATAACCATTACACCGGAGATGGAAATAGTCAATGCTGCAAAAACCCTTCTTGAAAACCGCATCAATGGAGTTCCTGTTATTGAAAAGGGAAAACTGGTGGGAATTCTATGCCAGAGTGACCTGATCAGCCAGCAAAAAAGGTTTCCCATGCCTTCGGTATTTACTTTTCTGGATGGATTTATTCCATTGCAGTCAAACAAGGATATTGAAAAAACAGTAAAAAAAATTGCAGCAACGGTTGTTAGGGATGCAATGACACCTGATCCGGTGTCAGTTACCCCTGATACGGATATTGAAGAAATCGCAGGCCTTATGATTGATAAAAATTTTCATACAATTCCGGTTGTTAAAAATAATAAGCTGGTTGGTATTATAGGCAAGGAAGATATACTTAAAACCCTTATTCCCTGATATAAACAGGTATTTACATTGATGAAAGCTGATTAAAAGTTCTCCAATAGCTGGATACCTACCTGATAATGCCCTCGAAGACGATCCGAATCGGATTTTGTTATATGCATTATTTTTGTTTTTAAAATTTTTGGCGCTTCCGCTTCATTTTCAGGATAATATTTCATTTCCAGTGTCATGCCTTCTTTCAGGTGATCCAGTATGGCGGAACCTTCTTTTATAAGTATGCTCATACCGGAAGGTGATGTTTCAAGGATTTTAAACTGGTAGGCCAAAGCGAAAGTATTAACACAAAATTCAACACTGGATATCTCAGCATCTATTCGTTCTTCTTTTCTCTTTTCGTCATTGTTTTCCATCAGCAACTGACCCTGTAAATGTTTAGATATAATCGCCGGAAGCGAATAGGTTAAAGATTTAATCCTATATTTTACTAAATTATTCGGGAAACTAACAATAGTTATTTATACTGTCTTATATATTTATGCAACCTGTTAATGAACTCAGCTGCATCCCCGTTTACGGAAATGGATTTTTCTTTTATCTGAGCAGGGATCTGGGGGTGCCCTGTATTGGCATAATTTTGATATGGCCTGTTCACCCGGACAAACAGTACATCATTATGCGAATACACCAGATATTCAAATGGACGGCGGATCACTCCCGGGGTATTGAATCCGACCCCGAACTCCATGACAGTCAGTTTTTTATCCATAATACCATTAATCCAGTTTTGGTATTTTTCCGCCCACTGCCCATAGTCTTCTCTCATCCTGAATGCCACGGTCATTTTTCCTCCGCATTTCGGACAGAGGGGTATGGCAAAGTCTTTCACGCTGAATGTTTCATGATCAATATTTGCTATTGCGTTATCGATAAATGGTTTCGCGTGCCATGTCTCGCCTGTGCAGTGTTCCATGCACATCAACCGCTCATAGTTACCCTGGGCCTGAAACACCCGGTCCGGATCAAATCCGCTTTTAATGAACATGCCGTCCGCATTTGATGTGATTACATAATAATCCCTGTTCTTCACTATTTCATGCAGCTTTTGATATTCCGGGCTTGGAGGAAACTCAAAAAAAACATGGTTCATATGGGTTGCCCAGTATGCCCACCTTTCTCCTTCTGTCCAGTTTTCAAAGCCTATAAACTCATACTGCATTCTGTAGCCCTTTTCTACCCATCGGGGAAAGAGCTTTGAAAAGGTATCACTGTCTGTGTAATCTATTCCCACGGAAGCGGAAAGGCCCGCGCCTCCGCCAACCAGTATCCGTTCACTTGTTTTTATGGAATGGGCTATAATCTCAATTATCTGATCTCCGGAATACCCGGGCATAACAGGAAAAATCCTCCTCAAGAAAAACATTAAAAACAATATGTGAAAAATGATGTGAATTATTTGTTAACCATTCATCCACTGTCCGGACAGCGATTTCAGCCGCAGGCCCCTGCGGGAAGTTAAAAACACCGGTTGAGATACAGGGGAAAGCGATGGATTTTATTTCTTTTATCTGAGCTGCTAGAGAAAGGCAACTTTTGTAGCAGGATGCAAGCTGCTGTTGTTGAATCCCGGATACTTCTTTACCGGTAATTATGGGGCCGACCGTATGGAGCACATATCGTGAAGGCAGATTATAGGCACGGGTAATCTTTGCATCCCCGGTCTTTTCTCTTGTTCCC
>JASFHE010000667.1:0-3819 GCA_050123415.1 Desulfobacteraceae bacterium
AATATCATCAACACGATTGATATTTTCCGTGGTGATGCGACAGAAGAAAATGAAATCGTGAAGGTCGGCACGGTCTCGGACGCCGATTCCCAGGGGAAATACGGGATACAAAAGAAAAAATTAACGATTCCGGACTATGTTGACAATACAACGGCGGAAAATGTGGCGCAAGGAATAATCAACCTGAATAAAGACGCTATCATTTACGGCGGGCTTAAAAATATAAACTGCCTGGAAAGATTGGCGTTTGGAAAATACCGGTACAATATCCGCCCGGACGAGTACTGGAAATCCGTGTCGGAATGTGATAGTCTTACAGGATGGACGAGCAGTTTGACCGGCGGGACAACGTTTCAGTTGGACACAAATGAATTTTTTACAGGAAGAAAAGCGTTTAAACTCGTTACCGCTGTTGGTTCAAGCGGGGACTATATAGAGTATGAATTCGATGATTTTTATAATCCGAAAAATATTTCCCTGTATTTGAAATCCAGTCTTGCCGGGGAAATTGGGACATTAAGAGTTTTTGCTTCCGACGATTCTTATGTTGATAAAACCGTCACGATAAAAGTACCTGGAATTTGGAGCCAGCATTTGTATAATATCGAAGGGGTTGAAGACGCGTATAAGATACGCTTGATTATTTCACGCAATTACGCTTCAACTTTTTATCTTGACAGAATTGACGTTCAATTTAATTCATGGTTGACGTATGAAGGGGTTTTGAAAGAGGTCACGTATAAGTTAAACGGTCTTAATTTAATTGCCGAAATTTCCGTCGGAGACGACAAGGACAATTTTTTGTCTGAGGTGGAAGATATTGACGAAAAGAACAGCATCGCATTAGATATTTTTGAGAGGGTAACATAATGGCAGATCAACCAGAATTATATGACATGTCAGACAGCCGATACAATCCGTTTGACGAAACATGGAGCCCGAGAGGGTTCGGGTACGACATGGGTGTCGACCCGGAGAATAGGGATATCCCGTCATCCTCTCCGTATTTTGTAACATTATGGGAGCAGCCGAGAAAAGACACGCCGTCCAGCATGGTTGTGTATGACAACGATACGGCAACGACGTTGACAGAGGTTGACAAAACGGTCTCCCCCGGGGCAAACGAGTACCGCGTTAATTACACCGGGGAACGGGCGGGGTTGATTGAATTTAACAGCGCTCAAGGCGGGGATAATATCGACATCAGTTATTACGGATTAGGGAATAACGCAATTGTTCGGTCTCTGTTTTCTGTCGAGGAAAAAAGAAAAGAGAACGCTATCGCGGATAAATTTTCTCTTCGGTTGTCCTCTTCGGATGAATTTCCATTTATTGATCGTCGTACAAGAACCATAAATATCGGAATGTCGCTCGACGCCTGGACTTTTTTGTATATTCAGGAAAACAATACGAATAATGGCGTATGTAATGTTTCGGTGCAAATCTATATTCCGAGTATTGGGCTCTGGTTTGGAACGATAGAGATTGTTACGCGAAACAACGCTCCCGTAATCAAGGTTATCACATCGACGAGGTCTTTTGGAGTAGCAAATTATCAATACGAACCTCAATTTAGAGCGCTGTATTCTTCGGGGACAAGTTTGTCAGGAATTTGGGTTCAAATGCTTTTGAAATCTTCCAAAGGAGAAGCCGGTTCTTACGTTGTCCATCTTAACAAAAACGCGGCGTACAACACATCACAAAAAGGATTTAGAATTTACACCGCCGGTTCCGCCTCTGCCGACGGCACGCCGACCTACCTCCCGGACGGCGTTACGACTCCGGTAGTGGGAAGTACAGTTTGGGGGTTTAGCGGAGAAATTGATTTAGGCATAACACCGACAACTACGACAATAAGTAACACAAACATCAACGCAACAGCGTCGACCGCGATATCTTTATTTTCTGGTTGGGACGTCAATATGTTTAAGCGCTACTATGGAACAGCTTTTATTTTTAACGAGGCTTACGGGGCGGACCCGATCACGTACTGGTCCCCTCAAATAGCGCAAATAATTTCGTTTGACTCCAAAGAACTCACAGGAATAGGCACTGTTGAAAGTTGGTTTTCCAGGACAACCGATTTATCCCCTTATCGCAGCGCAAATTTTAATCTCATAGGATGTCTTAGGTACTCTTCTGGATTAGTCCTTTATTTATCAAAAACTGCTACGATTACAGCAAGCAATAGTGGAGGGTCTGTACAATTAATTAAATTGTACGGGGTGGCGTGATAAAATGACAAACGAACAGTATTACAATGAATAAAATCCATGAAGCGTCCCCGATATTCAAAGAATGGGAAACGATAAAAAAACAATTATCCGGATGGCTGTGGAAAGGGATCGGTGTTTTTCTTCTTGTCTTGATTATCCGCGCCGTTCCGGATATAATAAGGATGGTGAAAGGATGAAAAAGAAATGAAAGGATGTCCATACGCCCCTGACCGGTCCCGGTCTATGTACGATCAGACAAATAACGCGATTGAGCAAATCTTAAGAAAATATAAAAACAGAAAAGTGGTGTCTTCGCATGATTATCTTGAATCTTGCGGAACCGAATCGGTCCAGGTCATCCGGGAATCCATGGGGAAAAGTATGGAAACCGGTTATCCGGTTCAGCCGGCCGATATTCTTTTACTCGCCTTTAATGATCCTGCTAATTATCCGGCCATGAGAAGAGTTTTTAATATTGATCCCGACAGATATCTCGGAAACGAAATTCCAGAATGGTATCAAGCTATTGTTCCGCTGGTTTTCCCTGATACCCGCGTTCAATTTGAAAATCCGATAACCTGGAAACAGATAACGGAATTTGTTTCTCAGGGACATGGTGTTCAACTGCTTTTGAAAAATCCAGGTCATTTTATCGGGGTGATTTTGTATGATGAAGAAAAAGATATTTTACATTTTAATGATACCTGGAAATATCGGGCCGGTTTGAAAAACGGCGGATTTTTGGAAACGTTGACCAAAGAAGAGTTTGAAAAAAACTGCTTTAAAAAAGCGAATGTCTTTTTTTAAGGGGATTTTATGAAAATAGCCGGCAGAAAAATGTTTGTTTTCGTTTTGCTTACCGTTTTGTTTTCCGTTGCGGTCGTTGTTTTTCTCATTTTTTCAGGTATGGAAAATAAATCAGGGGTTCTGATTGCCTGGTTCACGGCGGAAACGACCTTGGCCGGGTTCGTTGTCGGGGCCAATATGCTCGAGAAAAATAAGAGAATTCAGACGGGGGCTTATCAGGACCCCACGGAGGGAAAATGAATGGAAAAACCAAGATTGTTTTTATTCTTTCTGGCGTTATCGTTTTGCTTGTCGCCGGATTGTTTTTGTCAATGCGTGCCTGTTTCCGATCTAATTCCGATTTATCAGAAATACGAGACATTAACCGAGGACTTGAGCTTATCAATATTGACCTTGTCGAGCGAGAACGAACAACAAAAATTTTATATCAAGAGCTTGGAAAACTCCAATTTGAAGCAAGCCGGATTACTTCTGACCTTGCAGAATCAGAGCAACGAGAAGGACAAACAATTGCAGAAGCAGGCGGAATTATTGAAGAGTTCAGATCAAACAATAAAGAATTTAAATCTCTCATTGAAAAAGGAAAAAACTAAAAGCTGGTTTATAGGATTTGGAATCGGAATTTTTGTTGCGACAGGGGTTTCAGCCTCGGTTTATTTTTTGGCAAAATAAGAGCCCGGTGTAAAAACCGGGCAAAGATAAGGAGGGATAAGATATTATAAAGGACAAAGCCGTTATAATCCGTATATTTTTTGTAGCGTTTTCGCTCGATCAAAAGCGGTAATTCTTTTTTCTC
>JASFHE010000668.1:0-3797 GCA_050123415.1 Desulfobacteraceae bacterium
ATTCCCTCCATCGCTTCTCTATAATCTTTTGAAGGCCCTCCTGTGATATTCCTATCTGGAGGATCCTGTCAGACCCGATGGGATAGGATAGGACGCGAGCCGTGTATGAACCGTGAGGCAGGGGCAGGGTGTCAAAAACATAATCGGTTTCACGGTTAATAGCCCTGGAGACAGTCGGACTCAAGTCCATACTCAGAGAAGATACATCTGAGGAAGCCAGTATTTCTCCGTTTGAACTCAGGAGACGCATAAAAAGTTTCCAGGAGCTTTTCGTCTCATGATCCAGCATTTTGCTTATGTCTCTCTCACTCATCCCTTTCTTGGAATCTATGAGTTGAGAGATAGTTTTTACATCTGCCAGGAGGCCCTTATCAATGTCGCCGTAATGGCCGGAATCTCTATGGATACGATAGCCTAAAAAGGCACCTAAAAAAAAGATGACGCTTAATGAATACAGGATAGTTAACCTGAAAACCAGCGTATGTCTTAGTTTAAGAAGCTTCTTTAATAGCATATCCTACTCCGCGAATAGTCTGAATCATGGTTTTGTCAAAGTCACGATCGATCTTGTCTCTCAACCTGCATATCCGTGTTTCAACCACATTTGTTTGAGGATCAAAATTGTGGTCCCAGACGTGTTCCATTATCATGGTCTTTGAAACGATTTTCCCGGCGTTGCGCATGAGGTATTCAAGAAGGGCGAATTCCCGGGGTTGCAGCTCGATATTTCTGCCGGCTCGAATTACTCTGCGAGAGATAAGATCCATGGAAAGGTCCCCTACAGTGAAACGGGTGGATTCTGATACGCCGCTGGCCCTTCGTATCAAGGCCCGTACACGGGCGAGAAGTTCGGAGAAGGCGAAAGGCTTGGTCAAATAATCATCGCTTCCCTTCTGAAGGCCTTTTACCCGGTCATCTACCGAACGTTTGGCGCTCAGGATGAGAACAGGCATTTTGACTGCCTGACTCCGCAACTTCTCAATAAGGGTTAATCCATCAAGCCCGGGCAGCATGATATCAATAACCGCAGCATCATAGGGTTCGCTCAGGGCCATATGCAGACCGGCTTCACCATCAGAAACATGGTCCACGGCAAAACCCGCTTCTCTCAGTCCTTTCACTACAAAAGAAGCAATCTTAGTATCATCTTCGACTAATAGGATTCTTATGGCGTATCTCCCTTACTTGTTGATAATACTCTTTTTTTTCAAAATACGAATATAAAGAAATTCCCCTTATGAGTCAATGAAAAATAAACAGCAACAGGCGGGATAACTCAACATAATAAAAAGATATAAAAGCATTATTTATTTGTTATAATAAAATATTTGACATTGTTACTTAATTGTTATTTTCTCTTCGCTTGCTTAATTTTAAAGGTGAATTAATTAGCAGTGCCCATCCAGAAAGAGGCAATTTCTGGATGGAGCTTTCAGCGGTCAGCTATCAGCAGTCAGCTAAGTCTTTATTTTAAAATCCTTTTGCTGAAAGCTGAACGCTGAGTGCTGACAGCTGCCGAACAAAAACTTTAGTTATTGGATGGGCTCTGCTAATTAATATGATCAAAATATTAATATTGGAACTTAAAAGAAAGAGGAAAGGGCGGCAAACATTAGGAAAAAGCCGGCTTTAATAGTATATTTTATGAAAAATGATGCAGTAACAGGAACTAAACCGGAGATATCAGAAAAAATACAGAATAATCCAAAACAACTCTCAAACTTCATGATAATGGTGTTTGTAGCATTGATTGCATCCTTCCCGCCGTTATCTACAGACCTTTATTTACCGGCATTGCCCACAATGAGTGCGCAGCTTGACTGTTCCGCATGGTGGGTTAACCTGTCAATAGTTGTTTTCTTTATTTTTGTAAGCGCCAGTTCATTTTTATGGGGGCCGTTCTCAGACAAATACGGCCGTAAGAGGATGCTCCTTATTGGCGTCCCGCTATTTATATTGTCCAGTATTTTCTGTATGTTGAGTCAGAATGTTTACCAGTTGATCGCAGCAAGGATTCTTCAGGCAATTGGCGCGGGGGCTGCAATGGCTGTCAACCTTGCGATTGTTAAGGATGTTTTCCCGGGCAAAAAAAGGGAGAGCACTCTTGCAATGGCAGCGGTATTAAACGGAATGATCCCGGTTATAGCTCCTTCAATCGGTTCCCTGATAATCAGGTTTTCCTCCTGGCAAGGGATATTTGGCCTTCTTGTTATTACGGGTGTATTTGTATTGATATTTGTTCTTTTTCTGAAAGAAACAAATAAAGATTTCTCTGTTGAAAGCACATATAAAACGGTACTGCGGTTGGGAGTGGTGTTTTTAAATCCCAATTTCTACAGGTTGGTGATAGTATTCTCTATAGTATCAATACCTTTGCTTGCCTTTATCGGGGTGTCATCATTTATTTTTATACAAAGATTCGGGCTTAGTGCTGAGGTTTACAGCATATACTTCGGTGCTATTGCCGCACATTATATTATCGGCGGACCGATATATCTTGTTCTTCAAAAATTTTTCAGGCCAATGACCATAATAACAGTATCGTATATCGGCTCTATAATAAGCGGTGCCCTGATGCTGACCATTGGCCAGACAAGTCCCAATTTATTTGCTGTTTCGGTTGCCCTCGGATATCTATGCGTAAGCATAAGCCGGCCGCCTTCAAACAGCTTACTTCTGGAGCAGCAGGACAAGGACACCGGATCGGCATCTTCACTTATTCAGGCCACATTTGTACTTACAGGTTCACTGGGAATGATGATTATTTCATATGACTGGAGTAACCGCGTCATGGTGATCGGTATAATGAATGTTGTACTTAGTTCTATTGGATTCCTTTTGTGGCAGTATTCAAAAACAAGATGCCGTATACCCAGGCATTTTTTGAAGTAATTTTGTAGGGATTGGTCGTTCTATTGTTGGTTTTATATCATCAGGGTATTTTTACTTACCGTTATTTACATGTAGCACAATCCCTATTTTATAAAACAGAAAAGCCTTTAATAATTTGCATATAAAATTGTGCATCATGCACATAATATTGTGCATTTATATATTTTTATATATAAAAAAACATCATGAAACAACTCTCCTAAAAAAATATTAAAAATTATAAGCCTTGTTAATTAAGAGATTCAAGGTCCTCTATCCTGAACAGGACTGTATCTGAATCATTCTGGCATGATGTTTGTAACATTATTACCCAACCTGCCGGTAACATATTGCAAAAATAATCGAATTTTAGATTTTCCAGACATTGCATTTGTCAACAGACTGAAGCATTTTTGACTGAAGGTTGAGGGAAAGGCAAAATACTAACGGCCTTCAGGTTTTACTCTATTAAATCCGCATAGTGGACTGCAAAGCAGCATTTAACAGGGTGAACCGCTTCAGCCTGCTTTTCCAAAACAAAAGGAGAGGAACATGAATAAAAAAAAGACAGTAAAGGTCGAAGACATTGTAATCGACAGAAGTATTTATCCCAGGGGCGGTATTGACGAAAAAAGGATATCCTTGTTTGTGGAAAATATGCGGGACGGCTTTAAATTTGATCCCATTCATTTGCAGGAACATCCGGATAAACCGGGAAAATACCGCATCCTGGACGGTGTAATCAGGTTTATGGCCTACAGGGAGACTGGAGAAACAGAGGTTGCCGCAGAAATTATAGAGCTCAATGGCGAAGACCCACTATTGTATGCCGCAAAACAGACACTCGGCCCGAAACAGCTAAGTGAGGAAGAAACGAGAAATACTGCCAGAAGGGCATATCTGAGGCAGCAGGGGTTGGAAATCCA
>JASFHE010000669.1:0-3797 GCA_050123415.1 Desulfobacteraceae bacterium
CTGGTATGGCCTCCTTCTCTTGCTTTGGGGTAAAGATTAAGAAGGCCATACCTCCTTTTTCTCTTTCATTCAAGATAATTTCTACTTATTTTCACATTTTTGCAAGTGCCTCATAGTATTAAAATATTTTATCCTTTTCAACAGGTAAAATGAGGAAATAGGGTCCGGTGGGATGAATTAGACTGTTGAATTTGAAAATAACAGGAATATTTCTTGATTTATGCCATTCTTATGTATATTTTCACGCCGATAATCAGAAAAAATGAAATTTTTTTAATGATCACTTGACAAATTTTTATTAAGAATTATGTTTGTGCAGTTTTTACCATATCATAAATAAATGATATTTCTTGAACATTTTAAGAACAAACAGAACGGGAATCATTTTCAAAAAAAGGGTGCCCGTTTTTAGATAAAGTTGCAATAATAAGGAGGTGAATTTTTCCTTTTATTTATTTAAATCTACTAATTTGTTAAGGAGGATATTTTAGAAAATGAAAATCAGACCATTGCACGATCGAGTAATAATAAAAAGGATTGAAGAGGAAGAGACCACAAAGGGTGGTATCATAATTCCTGATACCGCGAAAGAAAAGCCTTCAGAGGGAAAAGTCGTTGCCGTAGGAAACGGTAAGATCCTTGATAACGGTGAAGTAAAAGCCCTTGAAGTCAAAAAAGGCGACAAGGTTCTTTTTGGAAAATATGCTGGTACCGAGATAAAGATCGAAGGTGAAGAACACCTGATCATGCGCGAAGACGACATCATTGCTGTTGTGGAATAAGCAAAATAATATAGGAGGAGATAAAATATGGCAAAAGAGATTAAATATAGCGGAAAAGCCCGGGAAGCAATGCTCAGAGGGGTGGATACCCTTGCTAACGCGGTTAAGGTTACCCTGGGCCCCAAAGGACGGAATGTAGTTCTTGAAAAGTCTTTTGGTTCACCGAATATCACCAAGGACGGTGTAACAGTAGCAAAAGAGATCGAACTTGAAGACAAGTTTGAAAATATGGGAGCCCAGATGGTCAAGGAAGTGGCTTCAAAAACATCCGATGTGGCAGGTGACGGAACAACAACAGCTACAGTCCTGGCACAGTCAATCTATAGGGAAGGCTCAAAGCTGGTTGCAGCCGGTATCAACCCCATGTCAATCAAAAGGGGTATCGAGCAGGCAGTGGAAGCAGCAGTTGCAGAGCTTAAAAAACTTTCAAAACAGACAAAAGACCAGGAAGAAATTTCACAGGTCGGAACAATCTCTGCCAACAACGATTCAACAATCGGTAACATCATTGCCGAAGCAATGAACAAGGTTGGAAAAGAGGGTGTTATCACTGTTGAAGAAGCAAAAAGTATGGAAACCACACTTGATATCGTTGAAGGTATGCAGTTTGATCGCGGTTACCTCTCACCTTACTTTGTAACCGATCCTGAAAAAATGGAATGCAGCCTCAGCGAACCCTACATTCTTCTCAATGAGAAAAAAATCAGCAGCATGAAAGACCTTGTGCCCATCCTTGAGCAGATTGCCAAAATGGGAAGGCCTCTCCTTATCCTGGCAGAGGATGTGGAAGGCGAAGCCCTTGCAACACTGGTTGTAAACAAACTCAGAGGCACACTCCAGGTTGCGGCTGTTAAGGCCCCGGGATTTGGCGACAGAAGAAAGGCAATGCTTGAGGACATTGCTATCCTTACCGGTGGAAAGGTAATCTCCGAGGACCTAGGTCTTAAACTGGAAAACGTTACATTGAACGATCTTGGTACTGCAAAGACCATCAGCATTGATAAAGACAATACAGTCATCGTTGACGGCGGCGGAACAAGAAAAGATCTGGAAGGCAGGGTTAAGATGCTGAGAGCCCAGATCGATGAAACCACATCTGATTACGACAGGGAAAAACTCCAGGAAAGACTTGCCAAGCTGATCGGTGGCGTAGCGGTTATTAACGTAGGTGCTGCCACAGAAACAGAAATGAAAGAGAAAAAGGCAAGGGTTGAGGATGCTCTTAACGCAACAAGAGCCGCAGTCGAAGAAGGTATAGTACCCGGTGGCGGTGTTGCTCTCTTAAGGTGTATCAAGGCTGTTTCAAAACTGGAACTCCCGGGTGAAGAGCAGAATGGTGTTAACCTCGTAATGAGAGCCCTTGAAGAACCTATTCGTCAGATTGCCAACAACGCTGGCATGGAAGGTTCGGTTGTTGTGGAAAAAGTAAAATCGGAAAAAGGCGCTGTAGGCCTTAACGCAGCCACAGGTGAGTATGAAGACCTTATCAAGGCTGGTGTTATTGATCCTAAAAAGGTTACCAGGTTTGCACTCCAGAACGCTGCTTCAGTATCATCACTGCTTCTGACCACAGAAGCCATGATAGCCGAAAAACCGGCTGAGAAAGATGATATGCCGGCAATGCCGGGCGGCGGTATGGGCGGCATGGGTGGCATGGGTGGTATGGGCGGTATGATGTAATAAGTCCTTCTGTCTAACCTTTAGATAGTATAATAATAAAGGCTGTATCCTTAATACCAGGATACAGCCTTTTTGTTTGTGTATCATCTCTTGACTAGTTGAGCAATAAGAAAACGGGAAGGGTTCAAAGGTTCGAGGGGCCAAGGAGTCGAGGGGAAGATATTTAAACAAATACTTGAACCCTCGAATCCTTGATCCTTGCTTTTATTTTTTATCCTTCGGCTTAAATATAAAAAGTGCTGTTACTGCACCAATCAATATTATTATTGCAATAAACTGGGTCATGGTCAGGTTATCTGTCATTATTATCCCCCTTGGATCACCCCTGAATCGTTCGAGAAAGAGCCTTGCAGTGCTGTGAAAAATTAAAAACCACAAAAAAACCTGTCCCTCAAATTTCTTTTTTGAGTGGAGTATAATAAGTATGATAAATATTATGAAACTGCCTAATGAAGAATAAATCTGTGTGGGGTGAATGGGGATGTTTAAAGTCGCTATGCTCTTTGGATTGGTAAATATAACCGCCCATGGAACGTCAGTAGGTTTGCCATAGCAGCACCCAGCAAAGAAACATCCTATCCGTCCTATTGCCTGCCCGATTGCTGCTGCTGGGGCCCAGATATCAGATATTGTCCAGATATTAACCTTGTAATATTTTGCATAAAATATCATCGCAATTATCACAGCCACGAGCCCGCCTGAAAAAACAAGCCCCCCCTGCCACAGTTTTATGATATCCAGCGGATTCGCAACATAGTGTTGAAACTCGATAATGATATAGACGATTCTCGAACCGATCAAACCGGTGAGAATTATGATAAAACCCATATCCATAACAGCATTGGACATGAAGCCTACTGTTTTCCCAAGCCTGGTTGCGACGAAAATACCTGCGATAAAACCGAGGGCAACAAAAAGTCCGTATGTGTGCAGTGTTAGAGGGCCAATACTAAAAAGATCAGGGTGCATTTTAAAACTACCTTGTGAAAATAATATTTATTGATCAGGGTTGATAAAAAACAGAAGGCAAACAACAACCCAGGTGGTCCCAATCGAAATACATGAGTCGGCTATATTGAACGCAGGCCAGTGATATGATCCTATCTGGATATCCAGAAAATCGATTACTTCACCTATACGCAGGCGGTCAATAAGATTTCCCAGTGCGCCTCCCAGGATTAACGCCAGGCCAGGTATAAGCGGTTTTTCATGTTCCTTGAGCCTGGAAAACCAGAATATTATCAATATAACTGCAAAAACAGATGCGCATGTAAGAATAAAAAAGGCCGGTCCCGGATCAGGATCATTGAATAATCCGAAAGCCATTCCCCGATT
>JASFHE010000670.1:0-3794 GCA_050123415.1 Desulfobacteraceae bacterium
AAAATGCAAGGTAACTAACCATTGCCTCACTAAGTAATTCATAACCCGGATAGTTTCTTTCACAAAAAATCAAGTCGCTGAGTGGTAAGGTATCCCAAACATTGAAATAAAACGGAATATCATAACTGTGCCCTGCGCCTAATACTATTGCAAGATTCGCGTAATCACCTCCTGGATTTGGCATATAAACGTGTGTGGGCCATGCGTTAAATCCCTCTTCGTGATAAGCTCCATAATCAAAGCTGTAGGCGTAAATATTCGGTTGGCTTATATGGGAACTCATAACTGTTGCTATGTCATCCACACCCGTTTTTCGCCATTGCATACTTAACAATGTTGCAATTGATTGGTACTCTGATTCATTATATGGATTAAAATACGTGCTAGTCATTAACGTTTTATATTCTTCTTTATTAGTTCCAAGAATTGTGGGGACCTGGTTGTAGTTCTCGGGATTATTGAGAGCTTCCGCTCCATCACAGTGTATTACAACACCATCAATATTCGCAGGTATCGTATTGTAGCCCTGATATACAAGTATTTCTTCAGCACTTTTACTTCTTAAGTAGTCAGCCAGGGCATCATATTCGGAAGGTTCATCATAGTCCTCAGGATATGCTTCCGGATCATCATCTATTATATCGGATATTACTGTATCGGCATATAGTAATCCCTCCTCTTTTGAACGGAGCCTGAAGCCACCGCTCTGTGATATGGCTTTATGAAACAGGCCCCTGGCTATTGGTGATATAATCAGAGCGCAAACATTATAAGCACCTGCAGATTGGCCTGCGACGGTGACATTCCCCGGGTTACCGCCAAACTTTTTAATATTCCTTTTTACCCATTTCAGGGCATGTATTATGTCTACCATTCCGTAATTACCGGAATCGTTTAACGGATCTCCATCTTGTATACTTTCATTTATAAACCATCCCATCAATCCAAGCCTGTAATTGATTGTTACAACAACCATATTGGCGTTTGAAGCCAATTGTGAGCCATAATATGTTGATTCGCTTGCTGAGCCTCCCCAATTGCCACCACCATGGATATAAACATATACAGGTAAATTCCGCTGCTGGGTTGCAGGACGCCACACGGTCAAGTAAAGGCAATCTTCGCTACCTTGAAATTCACCATAATAATCAATCTGAGCGCATTTATTACAGAATTTTTTTGTCTCTAAAATACCTTCCCATGGTTCGGGAGATTGAGGAGCCTTCCAGCGTAGATCTCCAATCGGAGGTTTTGCATAAGGAATACCTTGCCAGGACCACGTATCACTTCCATCTTCAATACCTTCAACCCAGCCATGTCGAATATTGACTAAAGTTCCAAGCTGATTCTTTCGAAATTTATGCTTCTTCTTGTGATGCTTCGCTAAAGCACTGCTTGAAAATAAAACAGTGATCATGGTGATACAAAGGATAAAGGCAATAAAATAATTTTTGTTAATCTTCTCAAATCTAGAGTACATGTTATTCTCCTTTTTGAGTTGAGTTGATAGTTGAGAGAATACAGGTAACTGTAGTACTGATCAATATGAAATTAAGGAAATCCGGTTAGGCTCATACCTTAAACCCTATTTCATATATTTTTACTTTTTAGGACTGGGCTGATTTTCTTTTTCAACATTTTCGGAAGGAATAGTATAATCCGGTATTTTAAATTTTAATTCATTTTTGCAATATTCCTCCCATTCAGGTGTGATCCTGTCAAAAAGTATATACTCTTCTTTGTATACATCATCCGTCACAACATAATTTTCCTGAAGATATACAATGGAATCATTTGTTAATATTCTCTTTCCTTTTATTTCTTCTCCATCCATTTCTTTTTTTTCATCACGTGCACCCTGTGCATTTTCACTCCAGCCGCTATATTTTCTCATATCTTTTAAATAATATGCTTTACAGTACGCTCCCATAACCTTACCCATGATAATGTCTCCTTTCTTTTTAACCGTCTGAAATAGGCCCATCTCTAATTTACATTTTAAATGAAAACTATTATCGCATGTCGAACAACTTGAAACTGACCATTATGTACCGCATCAGATTCTTCCTGCCATTAACTTTGCTACAGCATTTGAAAATTTTATTGTATCATCTACTTTTTCGCCTTCTCCAATTAACGCAACATTAAACAGCAGATTATAGTAATCATCAAGAGATTCATCATTTTGATCTTTATCGTAGATTTCCTTTATTCTTGATACCGCAGGATGTTCCATATTTATTTCAAGTACCCGTCTGGTATTTAAAGGCTGTTGCCCACTTTTTTTCATTAAAGATTGCATATACGAACTCATATCATGTTCACCACCTGATAAGCATGAAATAGAATCCTTTAATCTAGTGGAAGGTCTAACTTCCCTTATCTTTTGATCAAGTTTTAATTTAATGTGATTAAATAGAGAGTTGAACTCTTCCTTTTTCTTTTCATCTATTTCTTCTGTCTCAAGGATTCCCTTTTCAGCACTTTTCAACCTTTTTCCTTGGTATTCACATAAAGACTGTACAACAAACTCATCGACAGGATCAGTCATTAACAATATTTCATAATTCTTATCTTTCAAAGCCTCAATGTGAGGTCTATTCTGAATTAATGAGAGATCTTCTCCCGTAATAAAGTAGATCTCTTTCTGATCTTCTTCCATCTTTTCTATATACTCTTTAAATGAAACAAGTTTTCCATCCGACTTCGTTGTCTGATACCTCAATAGATCAGCTATCTTATCTTTGTTATCCTTATCACCATGAATACCTTCCTTTAATACTCTCCCAAATTGCATGTAAAACTGATCATATTTTTCTTTATCCATATTTGAAAGTAGATCAAGAATCTTCTTTACGAGATTATTCTTTATTTTTTTAACTAGCGCGTCATGCTGAAGTATTTCTCTACTGATATTTAGGTTGAGATCAGGAGTTTCTACAACACCTTTTATAAACCTTAGATATATCGGCATAAGCTCCTTGCAGTCATCCATTATAAATACCTTTTTGCAGTAAAGATGTACTCCATGCTTCTGATGTGGACTGAAAAGGTCCAACGGCGCTCTTTCCGGGATATAGAGAAGCGCGGAATACTCAGTCGTCCCTTCAAACCTGCCATGAAAACGGGCTAATGGTTTTGAATAATCATGGCTGACATGCTTATAGAACTCATTATATTCATCTTCAGAGATTTCTGATTTATCTCTCGTCCAGATAGCTTTCATAGAGTTCAAGGTCTCTTCCTTAATTACCTTTCGAGGTGCCTGCGGAACCTTGTTGCCATCCTTATCAAGGACCTCTACGTCTTCCTTTACCGGTTCAGTCTTCTCCACATCCATTAAAATCGGATATGTTATAAAGTCAGAATGTTTTTGAATGATGTCCTTAATGACCCATTCATTTGTGAAATCCTCTTCTCTCTCATCCTGTGATTTCAAATTCAGCGTGATCTCTGTACCTCTGGAGTCTTTTTCAATCTCTTCTATTGTGTAGGATGAACTATTACTGTCTGAAACCCATTTATAGGCAATATCCGATTCAGCATGTTTTGTTATTAATGTTATTCTGTCTGCAACCATAAAGGCACTGTAAAATCCCACACCAAATTGACCTATCAGTTCAGGAGTCAGCCGATCCTGAGATTTTTTCAGCGCTTCAAGAAATGAGGCTGTTCCGCTTCTGGCTATTGTTCCTATGTTTTCAAGAATTTCATCATAGGTCATACCTATCCCGTTATCTTTTACCGTTAGGGTATTTTTCTCCGGATCAGGTATAATTTTTATATAAAATTTA
>JASFHE010000671.1:0-3778 GCA_050123415.1 Desulfobacteraceae bacterium
CCGACAATCTGACTTGTAGGTGTTACAAGAGGGGGCATACCGAGCTCTTTACGGGCAAAGGCAACTTCCTCGTATACTTCGGGAAGCCTGTCAAGGGCGTTAGCGGTCTTGAGCTGGCTTACCAGGTTCGATATCATTCCACCGGGCACCTGGTGTTTCAGAACTCCTGTATCGATCACAGACATCCTGTGCTTGGCAAGATAATCCCTGTATTTTGGAGCTACTGTCTCAATATGTTCCCCCAGTTCAAGCAGGGTATCAATATCAAAGCCCGGATCTCTTGTTGTACCGTAAAGTGTTGCCACGATAGGCTCAACTGCAGGCTGAGAGGTCCTGAGTGCAAAAGGAGCGAGGCAGGTATCAACAATATCAACACCGGCCTTTATTGCCTCAAGATATATCATTGAAGCCATACCGCTTGTATAATGGGTATGGAGATGGATCGGGATTGTGACTATCTTTTTGAGTTCGGTTACAAGCTTGGCAATATCAAAGGGTGCCATAATACCGGCCATATCTTTCAGGCAGAGAGTATCAGCGCCCATATCCTGAAGTTCCTTTGCCTTTTTGAGGTAATATTCAATATTAAAAACCTCACCGCCCATGCGTCTTTCAGTAAGGCTGTAGCAGATGGTGCCCTGAAAATGCTTGCCGTTTGCCTTAATTCTTTCAACGACAGTCTCAAAATTTCTGAAGTCATTAAGTGCATCAAATACCCTGAAAACATCCATTCCTGCTTCACATGACTTATCGACAAAAAGCTTGGCCACGTCATCGGCATAGTTCCTGTAGCCTACAAGGTTCTGCCCTCTAAGCAGCATGGAAAAAGGGGTCTTTTTAATATATTTTTTAAGGGTCTTAATGCGGTCAAAAGGGTCTTCACCCAGAAAACGATGCATTGTATCAAATGTCGCGCCGCCCCATACTTCCATTGCCCAGAAGCCTACCTCATCCATTTTTTCTGCAATGGGAAGCATGTCTTCGGTTCTCATTCTGGTTGCAAGAAGGGACTGATGCCCGTCTCTAAATGTATTGTCCTGTATTTTTATTGGATTTTTAGGACCATCTTCAAGAAAATTGCCCATATTATTTTCTCTCTTTCTTAAGGATTTGAATTTTATATAAAAATTCATAAAAGTTAACAAAAATAGCCCGGCTCAGGTAAGATGAAGTGTATTTGCCGGGAGCCACCAATATTTAAAAGCATCCTGCCAGAATACATATAGACGAGGTCGTATTATAAAGCAGGCAGAAAATCGGTTATTCTGTCTGACCGTAAAATATTTTTATACATAGAAATTCATTTTGAGTCAATATCTTGTTACATATCATAAACTTGCATACGAACCATAGCAGTGTCGCGAATCAATGCGGAAAACGAGTCGTCACAGCAGAATCACCGAGTTTCAATTATAACACAAACGACTTCTACGAATAAAACAAAGATTGACTTTGTTCATAAACTATACTATATTTTCCGCCAATTTAGTAAAAAATGGGATTGTTATTAAATACGGAAAAATGCAGTCGGAGCTTGGCTCTATACTGCTCAATTAATATATTTTATAAAGCATATAGTTTTAAGATTTTAAAGTAGTAATAATTTAATATTTTTATTTAATTTTATATACACATAATTATTTAACAATTATTTAGATTAAATTATTTATAGCTTTAGATTGACTATGCTCTCCAGGATACTATGTGGATGTAAAAATTACCATTTTCATGGTAAATTAGATAGTGCCCATCCGGAAAGAGACAAGTTCTGGATGGAGCTTTCAGCGGTCAGCTATCAGCCGTCAGCTAAGTCTTTATTTTAAAAGCCTTTTGCTGAAAGCTGAACGCTGAGTGCTGACAGCTACCGAACAAAAACTTTAGTTTTTGGATGGGCACTAGATGATATCAGGTAAAATAAACTGTAATTATATATTTTTTAATCCGCTTTTCATTATATATCAGGATCATAACCGGTTTTCCGACCCAGAAATAAAATCCCGCTAGTAAAATGATGGACTGGTAAAAAGTCAAAATCTATATCTTTCTGTCATTCCCGCGAAGGCGGTAATCCATTTATTTCAAATACTTATGGACTCCCGCCTTCGCGGGAGTGACGACGTTGATGACTTTTAAAGAGACCGTCTATAATGATCCTGACTAAACTGTTATCCTTCTCAATAACATTTCTCCGGAAATATTGGGCAGGATTACCGTTTCCCGGAGAGCTCCTTATAAGGAGTTTTTAAAATGAAAATAAAAACAAAAAGCAGGGAAGGTTTTTATGGCTGGGTAAACCTTGTCATATTATTTCCCTTTAATATGACTTCAGGCGCGCTGCTCATAACATTCGGCATTTTCCTTCCTTACTGGGTTGAAGACTTCGGATGGAGCCGCAGTCTTATTTCGGGCGCCCAGTCAACGAACATGGTATTGATAGGCCTGGTTGCACCGGCAGCAGGATTTTTTATAATGAGGTGGGGCGGTAAAGCTGCGATTATTACAGGTAATCTATTAAATACCGCCGGACTTTTACTGCTGTCCTTTTTCTATGATGTATGGCAGCTTTATCTGGGCTATGGAGTTTTGATAGGTGCCGGATTCAGCCTTGGCGGTGTACTTGCCATGAATACGATAATCAGCAACTGGTTTGAAAAAAAACTTTCAGTAGCAGTAGGTATTGCAACCGCAGCTACAGGAGTTACCGGAATACTGATAGCTCCCCTGATACTCTATCTTATCAATTCCATAGGCTGGCGGCACTCCTTTCTGGTTTTTGCAGGTCTGATCATGTTTTTTTGCGTAATTCTTCCCGCCCTTTTTATTAAAAACAAGCCAGGTGATCTTGGACAGGTCCCCGACGGCCCCCGTTCTGCAAAGCCCGGAACTTCACAAAAGAAGGTCGATAAAAAGGCAACCTACAGAACACCTGTGGATTTTACCGCAAAAGAGGCATTTAAGACAAAAACCCTTTGGATGCTGCTGATTTTTTACACACTGAACTATATGATAATGAACTGGGTTGTAACCCACCAGGTAACATACATGTTTGACATAGGCATAACATCAGGCATGACAGGCGTTGTAATAGGTGTAATGTCAACAGCAATGACAATAGCCCAGATTGCAGCCGGGATACTGGCAGTCAGAATAAGAATGCAATACATAACACTTACATCCATCGCAATATTGATTTCAGGGCTCATTATTGCCCCATTTGCAAAGTCATTCTCTACAGTACTTCTATATGCCACATTTTTTGGAATAGGTTTTGGAATAAACGTACTTGTTCTGGTAAATATGCTGCCAAACTATTTCGGTGTATCTGAATACCCTAAAATTATGGGATATATAACGCCTTTCAATACAATCATCGGCAGTGTTTCGGTACCCCTGGCAGGACATATTCGAGATATTATGGGGAGTTATGTTCCCGCTTTTCAGTTATCAGTTATTATAATGGCAATTGCTTTTGCCTGCATTGTGTTTGCAAAACCGCCAATGCATCCGTCCCTGATAAAAGAAGGTTCAGCATTGAAAAAGAGGGCAAAAACAATACGCCTGGATCGGCTTCCGGGATAATAATCTCAAACAGGCGGACGGCCGCCGTCGCCCAGGCTATGGCGTGCCAGGCAAAAGCCCACCGCTACCTTTCATACATAAATTGTAGGGGCACTCCCCCATAAGCGCTAACTTGTTTAATGCCTCATTAATAATTAAAATATTTCGATAGCTGAACATTGCGTTTTCTTTGCCGCTCAGCAAGTAATCTTGAAATATT
>JASFHE010000672.1:0-3773 GCA_050123415.1 Desulfobacteraceae bacterium
CATGGGCTGGAAAGCCGGTGCAGAACTGGTGGATATGGAAGCTACAGGCCCTATAGGAATTGCAACCGGACTTAAACACAAGTGGTATACGGGTGCAGGCGATGCAAGCTATGAAAATGTCCCCCTTGTGGATGCAAACGGCAAAAGGGTTCCCCTGCCTATCCAGGGATGGGAGGATGCAGGAGCCATGATCCTCACACCTGAAGGAGACGCAAAGATCAAGGAGGCAATCATGAAGGGTGAATATGAACTGCCCTTTTATGGTGACTGGCCGTCAATGTCTGACGTAGAGAGAAGAGCAACATGGAACCTGATGCTTGGAGAGGAATCAACAACAAAGATAATTATAGATACCTTTAACCAGGCTGGCTTTGATGGAAGCAGGGACCTTCAGCAGAGTTATAAATTTATCGAAGGCCAGACCATGCCCCAGTGGCGCCAGCCCGGAATGGGAGGTCTTTTAGTTGACTGGAACCTTAAAAGCTCTCTAGACGGGCTTTATGTTGCAGGCATGACCATGTTTTCATCAGAAGATCACAGTTACTGCGCTGCAACAGGCAGATATGCAGGAAGAAAGGCCGCGGCATACGCCAGAGAAATAGACCATGGAAAATTTTCCAGGGACCAGATAGAAAAGGAAAAAGCCAGGGTATATGCATCCATAAAACGGGATAACGGCATTGAATGGAAGGAACTCCATGCAGGACTTGCAAGGGCAATGCAGTACTATGCAAGTGAATTTAAGACAGAAAGACTCTTCAAGATGGGACTCGGTGCAATTGAAAAGATTGAGAAAGAAGCAGTGCCAATGCTCTACGCCCTTGATCCTCATAAACTCATGAGAGGCCTGGAAGATCTTCAACTCATTGAACATGCAAAGATAATCCTGAACGCATCCATTGCAAGAAAGGCCAGCAGTGTTCCGCTGGGCTTTGACAGGATTGATTATCCTGAAGTTGATCCTCCGGAATGGAATAAATTCTCCACCATAAAACTTGAAAACGATGAAATAAAGATCGATTACAAGCCGCAGGAATTCTGGGGGAATATGAAGGAAGGGTATGAGAAACATAACCCGGATTATGAGGGGGTGTATAAGGAGTAAGGAATTAAATAGGCATCAAGGAGATTTAAATGAAGCAATTTGGTTATGCCGGCAGTATTCTGAAAATAGATTTATCAACCGGTGACATAAACAGGATTGAAACCGCTGAATATTCAGACAGGTTCATAGGCGGAAGAGGTATTGCCGCAAAACTTTACTGGGACTTTGTTCCCCCTGAAACCAAAGCTCTTGATCCTGAGAACTGTTTAATATGCACTACCGGTCCCGTTGCTGGTTTTAACGGATTCGCCGGATCAAGATGGCAGATCTGCGGGAAATCACCACAGGGAGACAGGGAAGCATTTTCATATGCCAACCTTGGTGGAAGGTGGGGTATTATACTTAAATATGCCGGGTACGATGCACTGGCGATACAGGGTAGAGCAGATAAGCCCGTATACATATATATAAAGGATGATACGATTGAAATCAGAGATGCCTCACGGTTCTGGGGAATGTCAGCCTTTGAGGCTACAGATGCGCTCAAGTCTGAGAACGGAAAAGATTTCAGCATCCTTACAATGGGGAAAGCTGCCGAAAATCTTGTTGTTTTTGCCACGATCCTTGCGGAAGACGGTTCTTCCGGATCAGCAGGCCTTGGAGCGGTAATGGGTTCCAAGAACCTGAAGGCTGTTATCGTTTCAGGTGACAAACGACCTGTAGCAGCAGATAAGGATAAATTAAAAATTCTGGCAAAAAAAATCCGGGAGATTCATAAAATTGCTGATCATGATGAGGGAATGTGGAAGATAAATGACTCATTTAAAAAACATATCTGCTACGGATGCGGCGTAGGTTGCGGCCGTTATACATACCCGTATTTAAACGGACGCAAATATAAATCCTTTTGCCAGGCAATGATGTTTTATTTCAGGATAATTCTGGAATATACAGGAAAGGACAATCCTGACACGCGATTGCTTGCCTCCAGGCTCTGCGATAACTACGGCCTTGATACCTCAGTAATGCATGGCATGGTGGAATGGCTCTCCAGCTGCTACAGGGATGGTATCCTCACTGAAGAGGAGACCGGCCTTCCCCTGTCAAAGATGGGGACACCTGAATTTATAGAAATACTTACATCAAAGATTGCCTCAAGAGAAGGTTTTGGTGATCTTCTTGCAAAAGGCACCATCGAGGCAGCAGAATCCATAGGTGAGGAAGCAAAAAAACACATAAGCTATTGTGTTGCTACCAGGAACAGTGAAACAAAGGATTATGATCCACGGCTCATACCTGTAAACGCACTTATCTATGCCATGGAGCCCCGAAGACCGATCCAGATGCTACACGAACCGGTATCCATGCTTTTCAAGTGGGTAGCCTGGGCAAACAGGGAGGAAAACGCCCATTTTTCAAGCGAGGCTTTTCAGAGATTTTCAAAGCGTATATGGGGAAGTGAAGAAGCGGCCGATTTTACCAGCATGGAGGGAATAGCCCTCGCCTCTAAAAAAGCCCGGGACAGGGCCTATGTAAAAGAAAGCATGATCCTGTGCGATCTCAACTGGATGGCAATATGGCAGGACTACTTTACCAGAAACATGGATGAACCCGCGCTTGAATGGCAAATATTTTCAGCCGTAACAGGCAGAGACGTGGATGAGGATGGACTGAACAGGCTGGGGGAAAGAAATGTAAATATGCAGAGGGCAATTCTATTAAGACAGGGATGGGATGGAAGGAATGATGATCAGATGATGGATTATTATTTCACACAGCCACTCAAAAAGGGAGAATTATTCTGTGATCCTGAATGCATAATCCCCGGTAAAAACGGTGAAATAGTATGCGTAGAAGGCAGAGTATTTGACCGGCAGGAATTTGAAGGTCTGAAAGACGAATATTACGAATTACGCGGCTGGGATGTTGATACCGGATTTCCAAAGAAAGAAACCCTTAAGGATTTTGATATGGAAGATATTGCTGAGGACCTTGCAGAGCGGGATTTATTAAAATAGGCACATACATGAAGAAGGGACAAATAGTATCATCTTTATTTTACCCTTCGTATAGACAGGTTTTAAACCTGTCTCTTAAGAAAAAAACACATCATTACAGCCAACCACAAAGGACACGAAGAGCACGAAGAAAAACTTAGCGGTTATTTCACCTCGCGTCCTTCATGGTATACCTCGTTCCTACGGTCCCCGTGGGAACGCCTGCTTTTGACGCTCTGCGTCGCTTTTTCGATTACCAGGCACCATCCGGTTTTTTTATGACTTTTTCAGCTTTTCCTTCAGGTCTGCAGAAAGTTATTTTCCCTCTCCTTTTAATTCAAGATCGGCGCTTTTTACACATAAAGGGAAAGGATCCATTATAGACAGTCCTCCGTCAACAGGAACAACCGTTCCTGTTACATAGGTTGAATCATCACTTGCAAAAAACGCGCATAGCCCGGCTATCCTGTCGGGTGTACCTGCTTTACGGGAGGGGACATCCTGAAATACTTTAGACATAAGAGTATTCAGATCAGTACCGTGATCCTTTGCTACCTGCCCAAAGCGTCCTTCCGTCATTTCCGAGAAGATAAATCCGGGGCAGATTACATTACACCTGATTCCGTCTCCACCATAATCCAGTGCCGCCTGCATGGTCATCATATTCAGACCAGCCTTTGATGTACAGTAGGCATTACCAAAAGGTATGGCCCGCAATGATGCCAGTGAAG
>JASFHE010000673.1:0-3760 GCA_050123415.1 Desulfobacteraceae bacterium
GGAACAGGCGCTGCACCGGAGATAGCAAAAAAGAATATCGCAATGCCCATAGAGTACGCGCTTCCAAAGGTCCATCAGTTTTTGACCGACGAGGGTGTAAGAGACAAAATTACAGTAATCGCAAGCGGCGGAGTAAGAAACCCGCATGATGTCGCAAAGATTATAGCCCTTGGCGCTGACGGCGTATGTACCGGTACGGCTGATATGGTTGCCCTTGAATGTGTGCGCTGCCATAACTGCGAAAGCGGGAGAGGGTGTGCAAGAGGTATTGCTACGACAGATACGGAACTGATGCAGTTAATGAATAATGACTGGGGAACCCAGAGAGTAGTAAACATGTTTCTGGCCTGGAAAAAAGAGCTTGTTAGAATTCTTAAGCGACTGGGTATGAAGAGTATTAAAGAACTTGTAGGCAGGAAAGATGTGCTTGTGCATCTGGACTATATGAAAAACAACGGATGAGAAAAAATGTCTGATAAAATTATAAATAATATTATTCGATCAAGAAGAGAATTAACCTATAATCTTCCGGCTAAACATGTATTTGAAACAGAGGCCGAAGGTGGTTGCGGTGTAACCGGATTTGCATGCAGTATTCCTGTAAGGGGTAAACATATTTTTGAACCCTCAAAACAGATGCATAACCGTGGAAACGGACGTGGCGGCGGAATTGCCGCCATGGGTTTTGATCATAACATGCTGGGAGTTTCTCCTGAAGTCCTTAAGGAGAGCTATATTCTTCAGATTGCTGTCCTTGAGGATGGTGTTATAAAGGATCTTGAGAGTAAGTTTATAACTCCTTTTTTTAATGTTGATTTTTCAGAAAAAATTCCGAGGATTGATGATTACAGGAATGTTCCAGGACTTCTCGTGCAGCCGCCTGATGTATGGAGGTTTTTTGTACGTGTAAAGCCTGAAGTCCTTAAAGACTTTATTACTAAAAACAATCTTGATGCCCTTTCAAGCAGGCAGGCCGAAGATGAATTTGTTTATCAGAACAGCACCAGGATAAACACTAAATATTACGATGCCACCGGTGCACAGAGAGCATTTGTTCTCTCTCACGGACGTAATTTCTTTATACTCAAGGTTGTGGGCTATGCAGAAGAAGTTGTCAGGTATTATCAGCTTGACGATTTTAAAGCCAATATCTGGATAGCTCATCAGCGATACCCAACCAAGGGAAGGGTATGGCATCCGGCCGGGGCCCATCCATTTATCGGGATGAACGAGGCGCTGGTCCATAATGGCGACTTCGCCAATTATCACTCAGTAAGTGAGTACCTGAAACAACGTAACATTTATCCAAGGTTCCTTACCGATACCGAGGTTTCTGCACAGTTATTTGACCTTTACAGCAGGACATATGGTTATCCTGTTGAATACGTTATCGAAGCCCTTGCTCCTACAATGGAAAGAGACTTTGACCAGCTTCCATTAGAGAAACAGGAAATATACAGGGCAATACAGGCCGCCCATATTCACGGATCACCTGATGGGCCATGGTTCTTTATCATAGCAAGGAATGACACCGAGAACGACAGGCTTCAGCTGATAGGGATAACCGATACTGCAATGCTCAGGCCGCAGGTGTTCGCGCTTCATGACGGTCAGGTACAGGTTGGACTGGTATGTTCCGAACAGCAGGCCATTGATGCAACATTTAAAAGCCTTGCTGACGAAGATCCCAGGATCGGCACAGTAGCAGACATGTACTGGAATGCAAGGGGCGGGAGTTATACTGACGGCGGATCTTTTATATTTAATCTGGACAGGAAAGCACCAGAATCTATAGAACGGCAGATTACCTGTGTTGATAAATTTGGCCGTGAAATAAAAGTCGTAAAAGAACAGGTCCCTTATCTGCCGGGCAGGGTCTATTATTCAATGGAGGATGACAGTAAGGAAAAATTTAATGTGTCCGAATTTTTTGAACTTCAGAGATCAGACCAGCTTTTTGAATATATTAAAGAAGGTATATTGAAGTGGGATTATGCGGATTTTATGGACTGCCTGAAGGAACTTAAACGGTGGGCACTTAAAAATGATGCTCATCTTGAGGTGGTAATTGAGGCTCTCACGAATCTGATAGATATGCGGTATCCGACCGGGGACAAGAAACGTCGATCAATACTGCAGATGATTAATCATACTCTGGAAAATATTTTTAGAAACCTTCCAAGTCTTGAGAATACGGATATTAAAGGGGCCTATAAGTTTATCGACTGGGAAAGCAGGCAGTTTTTCAGAGGGCCTGATTATGATGAAAAAGTGCTTGTGATTGATGCATCATTGTTCCCTCCGGAAGGTGATGACCGGGACAGCCGGCTTATGACCGAGGCATATTTCAGGGGCTGGAGAAAGTTCATTGTGTTTGGACTTAAGGGACAGCGTTTTCATGGAGTTGGACTTGGTCCCGACTCAGACAGTGTAAAAATTGATGTATATGGGAACTCCGGTGACTACCTTGCTTCCGGAATAGACGGCCTTACAATATGCGTACATGGCAATGCACAGGACCAGGTTGGACAGATTATGAAATCAGGTAAGCTTGTTGTTTATGGACATACCGGCCAGACATTCATGTATGGAGCCAAGGGCGGTGAAGTCTATATTATGGGTAATGCAGCAGGGCGTCCTTTGATCAATGCTGTTGGAAGACCAAGGGTTGTTATAAACGGAACGTGTCTTGATTATCTTGCAGAATCATTTATGGCTGGAGATCCCTATAATGGCGGAGGATTTGTTATCTTAAACGGTATAGAGTTCGATACAGATGGTAATGTTGTACCTCTGGAAGTTCCTTATCCCGGTTCCAACCTGTTTTCTCTTGCATCAGGCGGCGCGATTTTTGTCAGGGATCCCGACAGGACGATCGATGAAGAGCAGCTTAATGGCGGAGAGGTTTTCGACCTTGATGAAAAGGATTGGGATTTAATTTTACCTTTTCTCGAGGAGAACGAGAAACTGTTTAATATATCAATCGAAAAAGACTTGCTGACAGTTGATGGCAAAGTGAAAAGCCCATTTGAAGTGTATTGCAAGGTCGCTCCTGCAAAGGCAGGACATATTGAAGAAGACGGACTTGAAGAATGGGGAGAATAGCATATTTTTTTATAAACAGAAGCCCGTTTAACTCATATATGAGTTAAACGGGCTTTTATTATAAAAATCTCTAGAGCGCATCCTCATTCTCTTCACCTGTCCTTATCCTTATTGCCTTTTCCAGAGGTATAATAAAGATTTTTCCGTCACCTATCTGGCCTGTATTTGCCTTTTTTATGATCGCCTCAATAACCCCGGGTGCTATTTCTGAATCAACAACAACCTCTATTTTTACTTTTGGCAGAAAATCCACTGTATATTCCGCACCTCTGTAGATCTCCTTGTGTCCTTTTTGGCGACCGAATCCTTTTACTTCGGATATTGTCATACCGCTTACACCAAGTTCAAGTATCGCCTCTTTCACCTCTTCAAGTTTAAATGGTTTTATAATCGCTTCGATCTTTTTCATTATTTTTCTCCATTTTCTGTTAGTGATTAACTAGGGACAACAGTAAAAATAAGTTATATTTTAGCTGGAAACAATTTATTAGTGATAACACATAAATGTCAATAAATTAATTAGAACTAATTACTAAAGTTTCGCAGTTGATAGTTTAATAGGTACAATAATACTATCTTCAATCAAATCAAGTAGATGCAGTACTATATCCGGTTCTATTTTGTAGGATATTACATGACTTGACCTTATTATGAG
>JASFHE010000674.1:0-3752 GCA_050123415.1 Desulfobacteraceae bacterium
GATAGGTGTTCTGAACCCACCATGCCACCGAGCCCATGGGATTCGGGATATGTCCGGAAAAAGATGGTATGTTTACATTATATTCAATGATATGGTCGGCCTCCCTGAAGCCAGCCTCCACATCCCCGGCGTTCACGTTTGAATAGGAAACATTGCCTTTTTTCGGCGGATTATTTCCGCCTCCCATCCCGAATCCGCCTGAACCTGCTTCCGGCTTCGGGGCAGGGGGACGGATAACAGGCGCATCCGGCTTTCTTCCTTCGAGGATATCAACAACGTGCGGCAGCTGTTCCCATTTTATATCAAGATTTCTCAATGCCTCATCACATATTTCTTCTGTTTCGGCAACGACTATGGCTCCGACCTCTGCTCCTTCCTGGTCTGCTGTGCCGGTTATGATCGGCTTGAGCGGCCCCGTCATCATTTCACCGCTTTCCAGCAGATTTTTAATATCTTCATCTTCAAAGGTAAGGATATCAGCCACGCCGGGTATTTTTTTTGCCCTGCGGGTATCAATTCTCTTTATCCTGGCATTTGCGTAGGGACTTCTTAAAAATTTTGCGTGGAGCATATCAGGGACGATATAATCAGCCCCGAATTTTGCTATGCCCGCTGCCATGGCGTATGACAGCCTGCCCGGAAGGTTCGGCTTTCCCACAACCCTGAATTTTTCTCTCTGCCCGTTTACTCCTGCTAAATCAGCCATTCCAGATATCACCTCCTGTATATAAATGATCCGATCAGGTTAATATTTGCGCTATATTACTCTTTTTGGCTGAGAAACGCAAAGAATGAACAGTGCGAAACATTTCCTCACATCCTTCACACTACCGAATAAAATTAGTGGGCATAAAATCTTCCCGCAGGGGAAGCGGTACACCTGCTTTTTCGCCGGCTTCCCTGCATTTTAAAACCAGGCCATGTTTCTGCCTTTTCTACAAAACAGTTAACAATATCATCAATTACGCATTTTCCTTTTTCAGCGCATTTACGGCAGGCAATGCATCCGGAAACGGGCTTATTGCCGATCCAGTAGATCTCTGTCTCAATACCCTCATTGTTGAGCGTATTCGCTACTTCTTCAAGGGCAGTATTTGTGCATCCGCTCTTATTCGGACTTCCGTTTACAAGTAATACTTTCATGATGATCTCCTTTGTTTTATTTTTGTACTGCCTGTCTGACCTTACGGAGCGCAGATAGAGAAAAGATCAGCGGGTAGAGTTTTTCATGATACCATAACCTGGCGAAATAAAGACCAATTGGACTCGCAGGCAGGTTATCGTGTTTGTTTATCATTTCAGTCAATGCTTCTGTTCCTTTTAAAAGTGATCTTTTTGTCTCCTCGCCTGAATCATCGGAGAAACTTTCAAGGACAGCGCAGGAGGCAACAGCGTCAAGTGCAAGGGCTGTCTCTTCAATTGTGACGGGTGCGTTTTTATCCCCTCCCCATGTGCCGTTTTCTTTCTGGACCTCAAGAAGCCAGTTAATCCCGTTCTTAATGGTTTTTTTTATCGGTAATAGTTCATCTGATTTCATCCGGGTCAGGTGAGAAAGGACCTTTGCTGTTCCGTAAACAGGATTTTCCATGTTTTCAACATGTTCATTCCCGAACCACAGGGGTGCCCATGAACCGTCCGGACGCTGTGCTTTTCTTAAAAAATTCAGTCCTTTATGCATTGCTTTGCTGACAGAGGCTTGAAGTGATTTATCAATGTATGGCTTCCATACAGCCCAGGCTGCAATGGCATGAGCTGTCAGATCTGTACAGCTTTTGTCAAAGGGGAGTTTGCCCCATCCACGGCAGAAGGTGGGTATTCCACCGTCCCGGTTTTGCAGGCCAAACAGCCATGAGATAGCAGCCTCAACAGCATCAAGAGAGTATTTACCATCCGGATCAAGAATCCTGAGGGCCATTAGTGCGCCGGGCGTGTCGTCTGCATCAGGCACTCCTCCGGGAAGATCGGTCCATGCCCATCCCCCTGGATCAGCCATGGTATAGGGATGAATATTCCTGTGCTGCTGATTCAGGAGCCAGGCTAAAATGAATTTTTGTCGTGTATCACTGATCAATTCAGGCCCTAATGCCTGGACAGCCATGGTAGAAACCCAGGTAGCAAGATTGGTATCTATGGGCCAGCTTCCGTCTGTCCGCTGACTGGCCAGCAGGAATTTAACTGCCTTTCTTGATGCCGCATGATCTTTTTGTCCGCAGTTCGCAAGACTCATCAATACAAAGCTCGTAAGTGGTGTAGCCTCGAGAAAACCGCCATTATCAGGCTGAATATCCGCAAGGACATTAAGTGTCTTTACACGTGATCGACTCCTGATAATCCGCGGTATGGGATTAGCCGGCGGGTGATGGTAAAAGCCGACCTGGCCTATTGCTATCAGTGCAGGAAGCGCATAGCTAACAACCGGCAGGTTAAGCCATTTGAACCATTTCTGCGGCAGCATGGCCAGTTCAAAGGGAAGTCCCTGTAAATATTTCCAGCCGTCTTCTCCCAGTCTCCCGGCCAGGGCACACATTGTCAGAATCGGTATTGAAAAGGTCCTGTCTGTTCCATAGGTCTTCAACACAGATTTAACAATATTTTCCGGATCGAGTGAGTCTGTAATTTTTTTTATATAGTTTTCGCAGGCATCGAGCACATCCTGATTCTGTGGACTTACTGTCATGGCACTGTACACAAGGAGTGTAGTGCTGAGGTTGCTTTTGCTTTTTGTTGTGTCGCCCCATCCCCCGTCCGGGTTCCGGTTGTTTATCAGCCACTCGATGCCGGAGTCGATATATGACTCATAGGCTTTTTTGTCCACTGCCGCAAGCGCAAAAACTGCTGTTGCCGTGGAAAGGGCACTGCTGCTCAGTCCTCCTGACCAGTAACCCTTTTTATTACTCTCAGCCAGCAGCATCTGCTGAAGCCTATTAATAGTTGAGTCTATATGTTTCATGGAATATCCGCCAGATAACCCAGTGCAAGGAGTCCGTAATATGTGTATTCACAGTCCACTGTGGGATCAGCCCAGCTGCCGCTGAACCCGCCCTGATGATTCCACAGGCTGTCAAGAAAATCAAGGTGCTGTTCGCGTTGGATCTTTATATTGTCGCTGTAGGAGAGGGCCTGAAGGGCAGTTGCTGTACTGAGAAGATCGGGGATACACAACGGATTTTCTTTTGAAAGGGCGCAGAAACCTCCATGGGAATGGATCTGGTTCATGAGCCACTCTACCGATCCCGGGGGCAGGGGAAGTCCAAGCATGTGACAGGAGCAAAGGGCGGCAGCGGTTGAAGGAGTAGCAGATATCCTCCCGGTCATCTCGTTGGCAAAACCGCCGTCTTCCATGATCAATGCATCAAGGCATTTTCGGATAGCCCCCGGATCAGGCACAGGCACATCAAGGTCCTGATACATGGCAAGGGCCAGAAAACAGCCGTATGCATTGCCATGTTCATCAGAGACACTGGTACTGAAACTCCCGTCTTTACACCGTAGTTCCGGCAGCCTTTCTGTCAGTCCATCCCTCAGACTGGAGTCAATAGCAGTCTGTGTCACTTCTGAAAGATCTACATGACACCGTGTAAGGCTCGCAAGATGAACCAGATCAAGTTCCCGGCCATGACCAAAGGTGTTAAGATATTTTTCAAGGGAATCAACCGGTATTGGAAAGTCAAGGGCCATTAAGAGTTCCAGCCCGAATACCGTGTAATAAAGGTCGCTCTTATTGTCACGGCCGAGGAATCCGCCGTCCTCTC
>JASFHE010000675.1:0-3750 GCA_050123415.1 Desulfobacteraceae bacterium
TGCCATACATAGATAACCTTATGCTTACGGTTGTAATGCAGTTTAAACGGCGTGAATGCTTCGCGGTAATACGTCGTATTACCTGAAGCGCGCAATATTTTGTCGCAAAGATCACACCATACCTTTTGCTGATGTAGTATCCAGCCAGGTCCCCGACCTACTGACATACCTGGAATTTTAATGACATATTTCAAAATATCATCAAAACTGTCCTTAATTAGTTTCATGCTTTGTTCTCCCTTATATAGTTATTGCGTTTGCTTCAGGTATTCAATGCATGCCTGTTTTATTACGGCTTTTCGCATGCAAACGGTATAACTCAAAGCTAAATGAGTTGCACCTGGAAGTCGGCGCGCAGTTAACTTGTCAGCATAATGGAAGCTGTCGAAGTGTTTCAACGGGTGGTTGTTAAGAAGTATATCCTCTTTATACAATTTAACCCAATACTGAAGTGATTCTCCCATGAATGGTGTAGTTTGTGGATTGTCCCACGTTATACCATACGCCTTGGCCATCTGTATAAAATAGGTCTGATGGTTATAGTTAGAATTGGGTACGGTTATACCGATCTGTTTTTCCCATTCTGCTAATTTACGTTCTGGCATGGCTATTTTACTCCTTTCCACGACGGATAATGTTTGGGTTTAATTTAATCAATCGGGTACCATTCGCCTTGTCCGCGTTTACCATCCAGGCAGCATCCAAACTCGTCTCCTAAATACTCCTTAATATCTTGGTGTTTGCCGAAACGTCCTTTGATTGACATGTGGTAGCGCAGAAACAAAGAAGGTGTAATCGTTACAGTGAAATCAATCCATCCGCAATAAAAGCCATTTTCGTTCATGCGATGGTAAGACGACTGTAGCACGATCTTATCACCTGTACTGGCGTTAAAATCAATCGTAGTGCCATTGTCTATTCCTGATCCACTCGGTAAATGATTGTCGGCGATGTAGTCCAGCGCTTCTCGGTGCCGATTATACCACTCGCTGTTGCCGTTAGCCTCGCAATTTTTTGCCGCGCTGATAAGGCTGGCGATTTCCTCATATAGATATCTCTCCATGATTGTTTTACTCCTTTTTTATGGGTTTAATTTAGTCCCTTGCGTCACTCGCCACGTGTAGGCAATGGCGAGTGAAGTAAATGACTAAATCGCTACCTTGTCAAGCAAGCGTTCGATGCTTCCATCGGTATCAGTTTTTTGTCTGGTTACGTCAACAATGGAATCCAAAAAAGAAGTATCTGAAGCTAATTGGTATGCATCGGCTTTGATGGTTGCGCCCTGGCCAAACCAAGCAGAGTTTAACCGGGTATCGGCGCTTCTCGCATGCGGGTTAAAATCAACAGAGTGTGTAACCGCGTTAACCGCACCCCATAGCGTATCCTCAGCACCGGGCGCAGATTTATAGCTGGTCCACATTTTGGGAATGGCGCGGCGCTTGCTGTCCAGATCGACCACGCCACTTTTCTTCTCCTCCGGCGTTTTCAGAAGTTCGATAAAAAACCTCATGGCCTGGTCGTCAGTCACGCCGATCTTGTGCATTTTTTGCATGGCGCTGGTATGGCTGTCGATTGCCTCTGCAACTAAACCCATTTCTTGTTTGACAACCTGTGGGTTAAATTTGGTTGAGTGAGGGACTTTAACGCTGTTTTTAGTTTTATTGCCGATAGCCATCTGCAGAGTATTATTGCAAACAACCCTAACACTCGTAAGCTGGCCAGTTGTGGCCAGGGTACGATCACAACTGGTTGCCAAGAGTACGTAAAATTTCATGGGGTCGTGCTTATTGATATTTGACTCTTTCGCAATCTTGGCCAGTGCCCAAACTTTGCTTCCACCACTGAGGGTCCCGGCTGTTTCGATGGTCATATCGCCGGCGTCGGCAAATTCGCGGAAGAACTCAAGTACTTCAATCGGTTGTACTTTTTGGTATCGGTCGGACACGATACTGAGCGGTTGCCCGGTATCGGATCGGTAGAGAACTTTGTTGCCGGGGAAATCAACGAACTCGGTACCGCCATCCGGAAGTTCCCTTGAAAACATCGTAATACCCTCAAGCAACCGCCAATTTAGTCCGGCTTCAGATGCCCACGTTTTTAGGTCTGCTTTTTCCGTTAACCGTTGTCCTAATCCGTGCCATGGTGTTTTGCCTACATACGCCATTGACGCCTTGCCATTTGGTAATGTGTAAAGTTCATCTGACATTGTGCTTTCTCCTTTTTTAGATGGTTAATTTACCTATTATAATGATGATTAATCAATCGTGGGTTTAGCAAAATCATGATGAGCTGCACGATTGCCGATCATAACACGATACCAACCTTTGCCGCGTACAGTTGGATGCTGGCCTTTAAAATGTCGTAATGTCGGGTTTTTAGCATATATTGTACCATTGCTGCGAATATTACGGCTGTATAGCCAATGCGAGTCAACAACTCTCAGCATGCCCGATGCCGGTGTGATATCCTGTGTTGATCCGGGCGGGTTTGTAATGGGGATCAGAGCAGTATCACCGTTACGCAGAACTCGGTCAAGATCGAATTCCTCTATTCCCCATATCCACGCTTGAGCCGCACGGACAGGAGATTCTATTGAGGGATTACGTCTAATAGCGGCGTGAATTTTATGAGCTGAAACGGGATGAGCAAAAGGGTTGCCGTTTTCGTTATGGCCAATTAAAAAATAGGTTTTGCGGACATTACCATAGCCGCGTTTATGCCGTCGTTCGAATTGCCGTACTTGGATAACATATAGGCCAGCAGTAACATCGATGCCATAAACATCGACGTTGATACATGATCCACGACCATGTTTATCAAAATCAATATATTGCTGCCAACCACCATGCTCATCCGTACCCCGACTCTCAATTGCTGTGATGCATTTATGCGCCTGTGCCCATGCGTTGTCGGCAACAGGATCAGGTAAATAAATCCGGTGATAGGAATCTAACGCCAATGAGTTTACGCGATAAAGTGCGCCGTATTTATCACGTCGGAAACCAGAATATCTGGCAAACTGGCCGAGAGTACGGCGATTGATACTGTCAACACAATCAAGCCCGTATAGACCAACGTTATCAATAATGTACTGATTTTTGATGCGGTTAAAAAGGATACGATCCATAGTTTAGTCCTCCCTTATATAATGGTGTGTTAGTCAAACCAGATAACGGCGATTGTCGCAACTGTTAAAACGATCATAATCCACATCATGGTGTTAGCTCCTTACTATGCGGTATAGGATGTAACCAGTTAATACTACAGCACCCCCATACACCAGGGCAGCACCGTTAACGACGATATCGCTCAGTTCTACCAGTATGCTAAAATCAACAGTACCCATGGGTATATCCTCCCTGTTTTTAATATTCGATTTCTGTTTGTGGATGCCGGTTGTAGAGTTCATGTGATACATCTTTTCAAATTTTTGTGCCCGGTTGTTTTGTTCTTATCTATAGATAGATATACACCCTAATAAAACTAATGTCAATAACATTTATTACAAATATTAAGATTTAACCATATTATTTTCGTACGTACGTATAAGGTTATTCATTCTCGTGCATACTCGCGTAATCATCGATTACTGAATACAGTTCATTATATACATCATTACGCAAATTATTATGCGTATGTGCATATATACGGATACATCAGTGTATATACGTCAATAATAATATGTATATATGCAATTTTCTAAGGTACTGTGCAATACCTATAATTATACGAGCGCTACGAGTCGCGCCG
>JASFHE010000676.1:0-3737 GCA_050123415.1 Desulfobacteraceae bacterium
TTCCATATGTGTCAGTGGGCGCACAGGATGCTACGAGATGTGATGAGGATTTCCTGCTGGAGTTTATTGAAAAGGCCCGGGAAAATAGAGCTTACAGGATGAGGATTGCAGATACCGTCGGTATCTCAACCCCGTTTGACATATACAGCCTTATAAGAAAAATAAATTTATCCAGTGATATTGAAATAGAGTTTCACGGGCATAATGATCTTGGTATGGCCTCTGCTAACGCCTTTTCCGCTGTTGAAGCAGGGGCATCGGCTGTAAGTGTAACAGTAAACGGCCTGGGCGAAAGAAGCGGAAACGCGCCCCTTGAGCAGGTAGCAGTCGCCCTGTATTTATCAGGCAAGTTCAATACATCAATAGATACAAGACATCTTATGAACCTTTGTGCCTATGTCTCGGAAATTACGGATAGACCTATTCCGCCTGATAAACCCATTACAGGATCAGGCGCGTTTTTACACGAATCAGGCATTCACTGCGCAGGCCTTATAAAAGATCCTCTATCTTACCAACCCTTTCTTCCCGAATCGGTCGGCCAAAAAGGATTTGGCTTTGTACTTGGCAAACAGTCAGGTTCACACTCCATTATGCATATGCTCGGAAAAGCCGGAATAGATATTTCAAAAGATGAGGCCATCAGGATAAAGGAAATATTATGTGGAGTTGAGGTATAACCTGAAAAAGAAGTAATTATACTTATATACCGGCATGCCCGGTCTGAAATGTAGGGGCGAAAAATCATTCGCCCTTTTAAATCACACAAACGTTAAAGTAAAGGTACTTCCCTGGTCAACAATTGATTTTACTTTAATAGTTCCCCTGTGCAGCCTGATAATCCGTCTTGAAAGACTCAGGCCTATGCCTGATCCCTTTTCCTTTGTTGTAAAGAACGGGATAAATATCTTTTCAAGAGCTTCTTCCACAATACCTACACCATTGTCCTCAACAGTAATGACGGTTTTGCCTTCAGGCCCGAGGAAAGCCCTTAAGTCAATATGGGGATTATTCTTGCCAGTTACAGCCTGAATCGCATTGAGCAGCAGGTTAATCATTACCTGTTCCATGAGATCAGGATCTGCCGACAATTCCAGTGAGTGGGGCTCGACAGACCAGTCGAGTGTTATTCCATTGTCACTAAGTTTATCATTCATGAGCCTCTCGAGACTCTGGAAAAAGTCTGACAGGGATATAATCTGAAATTTCGGTTCGGGTATCAGGGTCATATTTCTGTAGTTCCCTACAAAATTCATGAGTCCCTGACTTCTCTGGTGTATGGTCTGAAGGGCTCCAACGATATCATCCATATCGTCCTGAGTTATATCGCTGTTTGAATCTGCTCCTTCTTTTTTATCCGAAACAAGTATATCGAGAAGAGAGGAAGACATAGAAGAAATCGGTGTAATCGAGTTCATAATCTCGTGGGTCAATACTCTTATAAGATTCTGCCACGCCTCCAGTTCCTTTTCCTCAAGTTCTTCCTGTATATTCTGAATTGATACAAGAATGTTTTTCTCTTCCTTTAAGACAAACGGGTGGCTGAAGATAGAAAAGTTACCGGTTTCATCTTCTCGCTGGAGTTTAATAAGCTTTTTTTCATTTTGTTTAAGGTTTAGCAGTGTATCAACAAGGTTGGGGTATTTTGTTTTTATTTCATTGATGTTTTTAAGGACACTTACTTTAAAAATCTTTTTTGCCGCGTTATTTATAAGGTTGATGGTCCCGTCAGGTCTGTAAACAATCAGTCCTATACCAACATGTTGAATTATTGTATTCAGATATCTTGAGTGAACTTCTTTTTCCGAACGTGAGTGTTGGAGTTTACGCATTACCGCGCTGAACGCCTTTTTAAGTTCACTGAATGAAGTGCCCAGTCCCTCGCTGGCAAAGGCCTGAGAAGTATCATCATATCTTATTGAAAGGAGAAATCTGCTCAAATCCCTGTTTGTTTTTTCCGCGAAATAAATAAGTGAAAAGACCTGGCAGACAGCCAAAATGGCAACTGTCACTGTTACAAATATAAAATTCATTTTAAAGACAAGGTAAGCAAGTAAAATAATGGTGGCTGTGAGAAGTAAAATTCTGAAGGTGATCTTGAATTTAAAAGACCTTGTTAACATCTAATCACTCCCCTAAATCCCATGTTTTTCCATGCGCCGATAAAGAGACGCTCTTGTCAACCCCAGTTCACGAGCCGCCTGAGTGACATTTCCCTGGTATTTATCCAGCGCTTTCTGGATTACTATTTTTTCAACAAGTTCAAGATTGTAATTCTCAAATGCTATTGCGTCACCATTGGCAGCTGACGTTGTTAAAAAGAAATCTTCGGGTTGAAGGACTTTTGATTCACTTAGAATTACAGACCTTTCCAGGCAGTGCTGCAGTTCCCTAACATTTCCGGGCCAGTGGTATGACATAAGCTTATTCATTGTAGGAGTACCTATACACTTTTCCGGTTTATTATATTTTTTACAGAAAATTTTAAGGAAGTACTCTGATAATTGACAAAGATCTTCACCTCTCTCCCTTAAAGGCGGAAGGTGTATCTCTACCGTGTTTATCCTGTAAAGCAGATCCTGTCTGAATTTTTGTTTGTTTACCATTTCCAGGATATTCTCATTGGTAGCACATATCAGCCTTATGTCTATGGGAATATTCCGGTTGGAACCGAGTCTTACTACCTGCTTTGTCTCGATCGCACGGAGTATTTTTGACTGCATGGCCAGTGGAAGATTGGCAATTTCATCTAGGAAGAGCGTACCCTCCGATGCTACTTCAAAACGGCCAACGCGGTCTGTGCCTGCGTCTGTAAAGGCCCCTTTTACGTGGCCGAAAAGCTCGCTTTCGAAGAGAGACTCACTTATTGCCCCCATGTCAACACTGATGAACACCTCTTTGTTTCTGGGGGAGTGATGATGGAGGGATCGTGCTACAAGCTCCTTACCTGTACCGTTTTCTCCGAGGATAAGAACATTGGCATCGGTTTTGGCAACCTTGAGGATGTTATCATAAACTTTCTGCATGGCAGGAGACGATCCGATGAATTCACTGAACGGCTGGTTCATATCAGCGCTTAACTGTTCCTGCCTGGATCTGAGGTTGGCAACTTCAAGCCTTGTTTTATGCAGGTTGCCTGCTGCCGAAACAGTTACAAGCAGCTTTTCATTCTGCCATGGTTTAAGGACAAAATCAGTAGCTCCCTGTTTTACAGCGGATACAGCAAGGTTTACATCTCCAAAAGCAGTAATCATAATAACAACGGCCGAAGGATTAATTTCAAGAATTCTGGAAAGCCAGTGAAGCCCTTCCTGGCCGCTGGTAACATCTCTTGAGTAATTCATATCAAGTAATATTACATCATAGTCATTGTTCGCTATGAGGGAAGGTATGTTTTCAGGATTTTGTTCGGTGTGTATTGATGTTACGTGTTTTTTTAGAAACAGCCGGGCAGCCTTCAAAACATCTTCATCATCATCAACAACCAGTATCTTTCCAATTTTTTCTGACATCAAATGCCTCGTTTAATGTTTTTTATCCGGGATGATTTTTTTGAGATAAAGCGAAAATCCGAACTCCAAATGATATACATTTCTATATTGTTCATATCAATATATAACTAAAGTTTCGCAGTTGATAGATTAATAGGTACAATAATACTATCTTCAATCAAATCAAGTAGATGCAGTACTATATCCGGTTCTATTTTGTAGGATATTACATGACTTGACCTTATT
>JASFHE010000677.1:0-3737 GCA_050123415.1 Desulfobacteraceae bacterium
GGGTGGCAGGTTTAAACCAGAATCACTGGCAGGTTATTTCCGGAATGGGTGGCAGCTTTAAGCCAGAATCTGCAATAATCTTAGATACGAGCGTATTAATTGAGTATGAGAGGGACAGGCTTGATTTAGATTCTTTTATATCAGGCAGGGAAAATGATTATTTTGGTCTCAGCACTGTATCAGTTGCTGAGTTACTTCATGGTGTTTACCACGCAGATACGGAATCCCGCCGGTCAAAAAGATCCGAATTTGTCGAAAAAATAATCGAAACATTTTTTATATTCCCGTTTGATCTGAAAACCTCAAGAGTATATGCAAAACTATGGGCCAATTTACTTGGCAAAGGGATAAAAATTGGAGCACACGACCTGATTATCGGCGCTACAGCACTGGCAAATGATTTTTCGATAGCCACGTTTAATATAAGACACTTTAAAAGGATTGAAGGACTGAAACTGGAAATACTTAAATAGCGCCCATCCCATCCAGACTCACACTAAATGTAAAAAAACATTCCACCTTTGAGCTTTCAGCTCTTTGGATAATAATTTCCTCTGCCCCCTTTTCCTTCTTCTCCATTATCGAAAACCACCCTCTTTAATCAGCTGATCCAGAAGAAGCTGAAAATCTCTTCTCTTGACTTTATGATAGTTTGAATGTATCGTATACAATAAATGCAATTGAATACATGAATTAATTACTGAGGTATTAAACGATGTCAACAACCATAACAACCCGTATAGATGACGAGTATGCAAAGAAAATTGATGAACTGGCCGCAAGAAAAGGTGTGGACCGGTCAGCTCTTTTGAGGTCATTTCTGCTGTCTTCATTGAATGAGCATACCATACGTGAATCCTTGGAAAAATATCAGGATGGCAAAACAACATTGTGGGAAGCTGCCGGAGAATGCAATCTTTCTCTTTGGGAAATGGTGCATGAGGTAAGAAAGAGACATATTCATACCTCTTATGGCATTGAGGAACTTGAAAAGGATTTAAGGAATTCTTAATGCAAAATATTGTATCAAACGCTACGCCTCTCATCTATCTAGCCAAGGCCGATCAACTGATCCTCCTCCATGAGATGTTCGAAACGATTTTTATCCCCGATGCAGTTTACAGGGAAGTGGTGATTCAGGGAAAAAACAAAGGAGAAACCGATGCTTTCCGTGTTGAAAGAGCAGTAAAAGACGGGTGGATAGTTGTTAAAAAAATCAAAAAGATATGCAATATTGAATTATCCATGCATCCGGGAGAAGTAGAAGTCATTTCACTGGCACTGGAACTGGCTATCAAAGTGGTTCTTATGGATGACACCAAGGCGCGTATCACAGCAGAATTAGCAGGCCTGAGACCAAAAGGTACTCTCTGGCTGCTTCTGAATGCAGTAAAAGGGAAGATACTGGATTTTGATCGCTTCCTTATTGTCCTCGAAGATATCGTTAAATCAGGCTTTTATCTAAAAGAAGAAGTGTTTCTGAAAGCTGTGCATCAGGCTAAAACCCTGAGTGAAAAATAATCCTTATAACACTCTTATACTCCTACACTATAATTTTTTACCGATTATAGCCACGGACTGGTTGTTGATATATATGATAAAAGATATTGAACTTCACCTTGAAAGAACCGGATCACATGCTGAGCTATTCAAGAAGTAAAACCTCTCCTTTCAGCTTTGAGCTTTCATCTTCCCAACTCAAGCAACTTTATAACCTAACAGCCATTTATATCCTTTTGTTATATTTATTACTTTTTATTCAATACTCCTCATTGTTGCTTCGGCAATAAACTCAGACCTGTTAACACCGCGTTCTTTTGCTGCCATATCAATTTTCTTTACTATACTTGCAGGGATTGAAATATTCAGACGTTGTTTCTTTTCATACATACGTTTGATTCTTTCATCAACAGGTATCCTCATAATAAAAACATCTTTATTTGAATAGTGGGATTTAATTGTTTCAAAACTAGATGGTTCCTTTATGAATTGTGGTTCACTTTCTTGCAACCATCCTGCCAATACATCCACAGCCATTTCAAAGGCTTCCTCCATAGTTTCTCCAAAAGTAGCACATCCTCTTAAATCGGGGAAATACACTTCAATGGCTTCATCTGTTTCCTCAAAGATCGCGTAATATCCTGTTGTTTTCATTTTATTCACCTCCCAACCCTCATTTTTTAATGCCTGCATCTTTTAGAATTCTTTGAGCAGTACCTTTTGGGATGTCACCTTTATGCCTTGGGACAGGAATAGGGGGAAATCCTGTTTTTTTCCATATATCATGCCTGTTGCCCGGTTTCATCTCAAAACCATTTTTTTTAAGAAGCTTTTCGATTTCTGATTTTTTCAAACCCACCCCTTATAGCGAATTAACCATCAATATAATACATAAATACACACATGTCAACAGGATTACTACTTTCACCCAGGCTCCTGCACTCAATCTAACCCTTGAACTCTAACGCAATCATTTCCTATGTTTTAGCTTATACAAGTATCCAGTATCCTTGTCAAATCTTCTAACCTCTCCCCCCTTCACCTTTGAGCTTTCAGCTCAACTATCAATAATCCTGATCGAAAATTCCTGCATTACTGTATCAACACTTGCCAATGGTATTTGTTCCAATTTGGCCTGAGCTGCAAGCATACGATCAAAAGGATCACGATGTGTGATATTCCAACTCCCTGCCAACTGCGCATGTTCCAGCGTAACATTTAATGCCAGAAATCCAGCTTTAGTTACCCATTTTGGAACATCTTTTGCCACCTCCGAAGCATCAGGGAGTTTTCCCAAACGATATTTTGTAGATATCTCCCATACTGAGGCAGCACTCACATAGATAATATTATCAATATCCTCTATATACTTTCTGACCTTAATGGGCAGACGTTTATCATCGAAGAGCCACCATAAAAAAATATGGGTATCAAGAAGCATCTTTCTACCCTATTCCCATTTATCCAGTTCTTCATCAGGAAGTGGATCAAAAAAGGCATCCGTCACTTTTCCTTCAGCAATACCGGGAATCCTTTTTTTGACTTTTGTGAACGGGATCAGCCTTGCACAAGGCTTTCCTGAACGTGCTATAATAATTTCTTCTCCGGAATTGACACGTGCCAGCAATTTAGAAAAATTTGTTTTAGCTTCGTGTATATTAACAGTTTCCATTTTATACCCCCTAAAGACTTAGTCTACCCGCTTAGTCTATATAATAAAATCATCAAAATCAATAAATAAAAAAGGGAGGGAAATTCCTCCCTTTTTTTAAAGGCTTACTTGAACCTTGAAATACAAATCGCAGTATGCATCGACTAATGACATCTGATCACACTCTTTTCTATTTTCTAGTTTCTGCTTACTGAGATCTGACCTCTGATCCCTGTCCCCTTTTGTTCTTTTTAGCTGTTCATCCCCATAAAAGACAAAAGCTGTCAAAGATAAAAACTTCAACAGCCTTTATATTACTGTCTTTCGATAGTTATTTAATTATTAAAGGACGTCCCCTATCACGTACTCTACCCATCCGCTAAAAATACAAAGCTGTTAAAGACAAAACCTTCAACAGCCTTGATATTACTGCGTTTATTGAGTTATTTTATTATTAAAGGACGTTATATAACAAAAAATTAAAAGGATATACGACCGAACTTAGCAAAATAAAAAATATTATAATAGCTAGGAAAAAAAGAAACCTCCTGTTAAGTAGAAGATCACGACAATCAAAAACTTAAGA
>JASFHE010000678.1:0-3735 GCA_050123415.1 Desulfobacteraceae bacterium
CCTGTTATTTTTTTGTTTTTGTACTCATCCCTTTCAGATGTTATGGTTTCCAGCATACCAATCTCTTTCCGGATATTTTCCTGCTCGGTTTCCAGTTTTTCGATTGCCTGATCAATGTTTTTACCATGCAGTTCCCTGGAACTCCGAAAAAAGCTTAGCAGATCAAGAACAGCCTCTGATCTTTTTCTGAGAAGAGATTTTATGCCCTCAGCCATTTTCAATTCTGTGTTGTTTTTTATTTCATTCTTTTCTCTTTTCCGTCGCTCTTCTCTGTTTTCAATCCTTGTAATATTAAGGAGATAGGATGCCCTGCCCCTGTATCGTACCCTCCTTGATTCAATACTGCATAATATGGCTTCATCATTTTCAGTAAGGAGCCTGGTGTCATATTGTCCCCTGGTGACCTTGCCGGCGCTCCACTTGTTGTGGATAAACCTGACTTTCGAGAGGTTCTCAGGATGGATAAAATTAAGGAAGTTTCTGTTTATCATCTCTTCTGCTTTATAACCCATATACCCGAGAAAGGTGTCGTTAACCTCAAGAATTCTCCCATGCCAGATAAGGACTATTCCTGCGGGTACATTGCCGAACAGGACATTTATATCTTTCAGCTCTTTTTTAAGGTGGGCATTTTCCTTTTTAAGGAGGGAGGCTGTTTCCTTCCCTTTCTGATATTTTTCCTTAAGTTGTTGATTCTTCTTTTCAAATTCTTCAAGCTTATTCATATGAACAGGTTCCCTGTGCCCGGGTTATCTTACAGATGCTTTTCCTGATATTTTTTGTCATATAAAACCGGAAAATGCTCTTGATGATGAATGACATTTACCGTATCATACCTTGACTCACCATCAAAGTATAAATAAAAGAGGTAAAAAATTGTCAGACAACTCATCCTTCGTAAACCTGCATGTACACACGGAATTCAGCCTTCTGGACGGGGCCATCACGATCAAAAAACTGATAAACAAGGCGGCCGGCCTCAACATGCCAGGCGTTGCCGTTACAGATCATGGCAATATGTTCGGAGCAGTTCAGCTTTTTACGCATTCGGCAAAGACTGATGTCAAACCCATTATCGGCTGTGAAGTATATGTTGCCCCCGGAGACCGCCGGGACCACGCCCCTTCAAAGGATGGGCAGCCAAACAATTATCATCTTGTCCTCCTGGTGATGAATAAAACAGGCTACAGAAACCTGAGCAGGCTTGTAACAATGGGTTACCTGGAAGGATTTTATTACAAGCCCAGGATCGATATGGAAATACTCAGGGAATATAATGAGGGGCTTATAGCCCTGTCAGCCTGCCTGAAAGGAATTGTTCCCTATAATATCCGCAAGGGCCGCATGGACATCGCAGCACAAAAGGCCAGGGAGCTTGAATCCATTTTTAATGATAACAGGTTTTACCTTGAAGTGCAGTCCAATGGTATGCCTGAACAGAATCAACTGAACAGACAGCTCAGGGAGCTTTCCAACGAGTTGTCCATCCCTCTTGTGGGCACCAATGACTGTCACTACCTCAACAGGGAAGACTCCGAGGCGCATGACGCACTGCTCTGTATTCAGACAGGCAAAATAGTGGCAGACCCGGACAGGATGAGGTTTTCAACCGATGAGTTTTACTTTAAATCAAGGAAGGAGATGGAAAAGACCTTTGACGGGGATTACTCCGATGCCCTTGACAACACGGTTGAAATTGCAAACCGCTGTACCTATCAAATGGAGTTCGGAAAATACAAATACCCTGTATACGACACCGAAGAAGGAAAAACCCTTGATGACATGGTCAGGGAACAGGCCCGGGCAGGCCTTAAAAAACGTCTGATCCAGAGAGAAAGGGAAGACGGCCCCCTGAGCGGGGAACTTGTAAAAGAATATGAAGAAAGACTTGAATACGAACTGGATATCTTAACAAAAATGGGATTTTCCGGTTACTTTCTCATTGTAGGGGATTTTATCGAATATGCCCGGAACAATGATATCCCTGTCGGACCCGGAAGGGGTTCTGCTGCCGGGTCCCTTGCGGTTTACTGCCTTGGAATCACAAACCTGGATCCCATAAAGTATGACCTGATCTTTGAAAGATTTCTTAATCCCGAAAGAATAAGTATGCCTGATATTGATATTGATTTCTGCATGAACGGCCGGGATGATGTAATAAAATATGTATCTGACAAATACGGATACGAAAATGTTGGCTATATTGTCACATTCGGTACCATGAAGGCCCGCGGTGTAATAAGGGATGTGGGAAGGGTTCTCAACATCCCATATAACGATGTGGATAAAATCGCAAAGCTGGTTCCGGAAGGGCCGAAGGTCACTCTTGAAAAAGCCATGGAAGAGGAGCCAGACCTTAAAAAGCTTGAAAATGGCGAGCAGACAGAACAGGCCCTTCTAAAGATTGCGCGGTCCCTTGAAGGTATCTCAAGGCATTCATCAACACACGCGTCAGGCATTGTTATCTCGGATAAGCCTCTGGTTGAATACCTCCCTGTTATTAAAGGATCAAGCGATGAAATAATTACCCAGTTCACAATGGACCAGGTAGAAAAAATCGGACTTATCAAGTTTGACTTTCTTGGACTTAAAACCCTTACAGTCATTAAGCACGCCCTTACGCTCATAAAAGAATCAACCGGCCAGGATATTGATATTGATAATATTTCCCTCAAGGACGAAAAAACCTTCAAGCTCTCCCAGGAAGGAAGAACCACCGGCGTTTTCCAGCTTGAAAGTGACGGAATGAAAGACCTTCTGAGGCGTTTAAAACCAGAGGATTTTGAGGATTTTGTCGCCCTTGTTGCCCTTTACAGACCCGGTCCAATGGACTGGATACCCGACTACATTGACGGAAAACATGGAAGGAGAAAACCGGAATACCTGCATCCCAAGCTTGAACCTATCCTCGGGAAGACCCATGGCGTAGCAGTATACCAGGAACAGGTCATGCAGATTGCAAGGGACCTTGCAGGTTTTTCCATGGGAGAGGCTGATGTTCTCAGGAAGGCCATGGGTAAAAAGAAGGTTGATCTCCTGGCAGAACAAAAGGAAAAATTCCTCAAAGGCTGCGAAAAAAATAATATCAGCAAAAAACTGGCTGAAAAGATCTTTGCGTTTATTGAACCATTTGCCGGTTATGGTTTCAACCGTTCCCATGCCGCGTGTTATGCCCTTATAGGTTACCAGACTGCCTACCTCAAGGCACATTTCCCTGTCCAGTTCATGGCTGCACTATTGACCAATGATATGAGCAGCCCGGATAAAACCATAAAGAATATCGCGGAATGCCGTGAGATGGGAATTAACATATTGCCTCCCGATGTCAATGAAAGCAGAGCGGATTTTACTGTTATCAATGATGCTATAAGGTTTGGTCTTGCAGCCGTAAAGAATGTGGGCATAAAGGCTGTAGAATCAATAATTGAAATAAGGGATAAGGACGGCAAATTCAAAGACCTCTTTGATTTCTGCGAAAGGGTTGACGGTTCAAAGGTAAACAAAAGGGTGCTTGAAGGGCTTATACAGTGCGGTGCACTGGATTTTACTGGCATAAACAGATCAGTACTTTTTGCCTCTGTTGACGATGTTATCCGGATGGCCGGCGCAAACCATGATCCGAACCAGCTTACCATCTTCAGCACTATGAAGGATGAAAATAAAGGAATGATGTCCCTTTTTCAGTTTCCTGAGCTGGATGAATGGAGCGATAAAGAAAAACTGAAAAAAGAAAAG
>JASFHE010000679.1:0-3731 GCA_050123415.1 Desulfobacteraceae bacterium
GACCATCCTGGTACGCAGGCTGCGCAGCCACACAATATGTATCTTGAAACCTTACTTGATAACGGCTTATTAGGTTCGATTCCAATTTTTTCGTTTTGGGCAATTTTAGTAGTATATTCCAGTATATTATTTAGGAGCACTAATCGTTTATGTTCATCGGTTGGTGGTATGGCTCTGTCTTTTATGCTCACCCAGCTCGTTGCAGGTATGGGCTCACAACATTTCTATCCTCTGGAAAGCACTCTTGGTGTCTGGGCTGCAATGTTCCTTATGTTACGGGTGCATGTGGAAAATGAAAAAGCAAAATTTACTCTGAATACTGTTGAAAATAGTGATGATGAACAGTTGTTACAACAGGGTTTGCAGTTTGAATATAATTATTTATAAAGATATCTGGTTCCAGATATTATACTAAGGAGTTGAGTTAATATGTATGATGTACCTGTTCCTTTGAATTTGATTTTCGTTAATCGTTCCAAAAAAGATTTAACAGATCTGGCTGATCTCGATATACCTCTCAAGGATTCCGATGTTGTTCCTATTATTACATCACCGGTAATGAAAATGGTTAATCAAATTATCAGCGGCAAAGGGAATATCGAACCTTATTACCAGGATTGTATTGATTCTGGTTTGTATCAACCACCTGTTAGCAAGAATGATTTTCTAAAGGAGTTTCGAAAGAGGATAACTTTTTTACGCTGGAATCCATTCGCACCTAAACCGGTTATTTCGACCATGGATAATGATTGTCTAATTCTTGAAGATGGTATTGAGCTTTGCTGTGTCTATAAAGCACTTGGTAAATCCTGGATTAAAGTATCTATGGCTGAAGACGCTTATACAAAGTGGCTTGCTCGAAAGACGGATGTGTTGGACGATGTTGTTAAACGTACTTCAAGAAAGATATTTTATAGTCCGATCGCCCATCCGAAATATCGTAAAGCCAGTGTGGCAAGGCGCGACTCTATTCGTTTGGATAGAATCCGAAGATTATTAGGCCCGATTGGAAACGGGCTTATCGGACTGGATATTGGGAGCAATATGGGGTATATGTCTCATCATCTACAGAGGCAGGGATTTCGTATGACGGCAATTGATTATAATGAAAATCATCTGGCTGTTGCGAGAGCTTTAAATGAGACATACGGATTAGATGTTAAATTCAAGAGCTGCTATTTCAAACAATTGAAAGCAGAGGAGCCTTTCGATATTACATTGGCATTAACGGTTTTGTACCACATGTTCTATAGACAACAGGAGCAGGATATACCAGAGGATGGACGAATGGAAAAAACTGATATTTTAAAGAAAGTAGACTCATTAACCCGCCACGCTCTTATATGGGAAAGTGGTTCGGAGCCTGAACGCGAGATAGATTTCATAAGTTCAAACAGCGGTTTGTGTAATTATTACTCTTTGGGTTACACTAAAGGTACGGGAAAAAAGAGAGAGTTGGGTGTTTTTCTCCGTCCCAATACAAAAATATCGGATTTCTTAAAACGAAATTACACAGAAAACTTCGCAGCTGATTAAGTTATTGCGATAAATCAAGTATTGTAATTAAAGTGATTAAACTTGCGTATATTCTGGCGGCCAGTCATTCCGGCTCGACTCTTCTGAGTATGCTGCTCAGTTCCCACCGGCAGATTGCAACGATAGGCGAATTGAAACTTTCCTCCAAAGCTATCGGGGGACTCGACCGGTATCGCTGCTCCTGCGGGAGGTTCATTCTCGAATGCGATTTTTGGAAAAATATTATGGAGGGTATGGCCGGGAAAGGTTATGAATTTGATATAGCCAACGCAGGAACCGATTACAGAGAAGTAGAGTCACCTTTTGCCCGGCGTCTGTTAAGTTCGATGGTCAGGGGGAAATTTTTTGAAAATTGCAGGGATGCGGTACTTGGTTTATCAGCCGGGTGTCGAAAGCAATTATCTCAAATACACAAACGAAATGCTGCACTGGTTTCCACAATAACGGAGTTGTCAAAGGCGAAGGTTGTTGTGGACTCATCGAAAATAGGAATGCGTTTGAAATACCTGTTGAAAAATCCTGATCTGGATATAAGGGTTATTCGTTTAATTCGTGATGGCAGGGCGGTTGCATTGACGTACATGAATCCCGCAGATTTTGCTGATGCTAAAGAGCCTGCATTGCGTGGCGGCGGAACGGGCGGCGACCGAAGCAATGAACGGATGACGATGGAACAGGCCGCATATCAATGGCGGAGATGTATGGAAGAGGCTGAGCATATTCTGAAGCATTTGGATAGATCGCAATGGATTGAGGCGAAGTACGAAGATTTATGCAAAGATACCGAAGCCGTCCTGAGTAAATTATTTATGTTTCTCGGTCTCGAACCTGAAGAAAGAGTAAAAGAATTTCGTTCTGTCGAGCAACATATCATCGGAAATGGAATGCGGCTGGATAAAACTTCTGAAGTTCGGTTGGATGAACGTTGGAGGGATGTTTTAGGTAGAGAAGATCTAAGGGCCTTCGACCGCATCGCAGGTGAAATGAATAAAAAATATGGATATCTATGAAATTCGATAAATGAAAAAGGCGTTTTCTAAAAAAAACTTGTGGGACAAGACACCACCAATAATAAAAACTACACTTGGTAGAACGATGGGATTATTTCCACCTTCGTTCTTACTCGGGAAAAAGTTTCGTTCTAACTGTAAATTTGTTCGAGAGACTCAGTGGTGGCCTGCGGAACGTTTACGAGAATATCAGTTAAAAAGACTGCAGGATGTTCTCAAGCTTGCCTATGAAAAAACAAAATTTTACCGTCGTATATTTGACGCAGCCGGGTTTCATCCAAACAATTTTCAATCATTGGATTCTATGGACCAGATTCCTGTGATTGACCGGCAGGTTGTTGTTGAAAACCTTGCAGAAATGTGTACGAGGCCTGTTAATAGCAGGAATGTCGATTTCGCATCTACAGGCGGGACAGGAGGTAAGCCGCTTCATTTTTATGCAGATGCAGGCCGCTCCGCGATTGAATATGCTTATTTGACGACAAGCTGGGAACGGGTAGGTTATAAACTCGATACGCCTATGGCAGTGCTCCGCGGACGAGTAGTAAAACCTGTAAGAAATGGTTTACGCCACGAATACGATCCTGTTTTGAGGCATCATTATTATAGTGCATTTCATTTGTCCGATGAGGAAATGTCACGTTATCTTAAACATATTGCAACAATTGGTACGTGTTTTTTACATGTATATCCTTCGAGTGCAGCGGCTATAGCGAGGTTCATCCTTAGAAGTAAACAGAAGGCCCCTGAAAATATTAAGGGAATAATTGCTGAGTCCGAAATTGTATATCCGGAGCAGCGGGAGTTAATTGAAGAAGTTTTTTCCTGTCGTATTTTGTCTTGTTACGGTCACTCGGAAAAACTCATTCTTGCTGCGGGCTGTGAAAAATCGAATGATTATCACATCTGGCCAACATACGGATATTTCGAGCTTCTTGACAAAGAAGGTAAGGCAGTAACTACAACAGGCCGGCAAGGCGAAATAGTCGGCACTGGATTTATCAATACGATCATGCCTTTTATTCGTTATCGTACCGGTGATTGGGCAACTTATGTTGGTGACAATTGTCCAGCATGTGGACGTGAGCATATAAATATTCGTGACATCAGGGGACATCGAGTCCAGGAAGTACTGATAACTGCCGATGGTTCTGAAATTTCATGGACGGCTCTGAATATGCACGA
>JASFHE010000680.1:0-3706 GCA_050123415.1 Desulfobacteraceae bacterium
CCATACAACAGCTGCCGGCATGTTAATGGACGGGAAAAAGAATATATCAGGTGTACTGATTAATCAGGCATGCACGACTTCAGTCACATGCATCCACCTTGCCGCAGTAAATATTGAGGCCGGAATATTTGATGCCGCATTTACGCTTATGTCTGACCGCATCTCAAACGGACCTCATCTGGTATGGCCCGATCCTGCGGGACCGGGCGGGCAGGTCATCTCCGAAAACTGGGCAATAGACAATTTCAATAATGATCCCTGGGGCGGGATGAAAATGATTCAAACCGCTGAAAAAGTGGCTGCTGAAGCCGGGATAACAAGGGAAGAGTGCGATGATGCTGCACTAAGGCGATATGAGCAGTACCTGGATTCCATGGACGACGACAGGGCATTTCAGAAACGCTACATGTTTCCAGTTGAAATAAGGGGGGCAAAAAAGAAAACCATAATTATAGAGGAAGATGAAGGCATCATTCCTTCAACAAAAAAAGGCCTGAGGAGTTTAAAACCTGTTGAACCTGACGGAGTGCTTACCTATGGTTCTCAGACCCATCCTGCCGATGGCAATTGCGGTTTTGTTGTAACAACAAAGGAAAAGGCAAAGGAGTTGAGTAAAGACCCGGATCTTGAAATACAACTTGTTTCCTATGGTTTTTCAAGGGTTGGAAAAGCAATGATGGCAGCGGCTCCTGTGCCTGCTGCAGAAATGGCTCTTGAAAGGGCCGGATTAACTGTAAGTGATATTAAGGTAATAAAAACCCATAATCCCTTTATTGTAAATGATCTTAATATGGCAAAAAAGATGAACATAGATGTCATGTCCATGAATAATTACGGCAGTTCAATTATTTACGGGCATCCTCAGGCCCCGACTGCCGGAAGGCTTGTTTGCGAGTTAATCGAAGAACTGGCCATGAAGGGTGGAGGATACGGATTGTTTGCCGGCTGCGCGGCCGGTGATACCGGTGCGTCACTTATTTTGAAGGTGGGGTAGTGCATATGAATTTAGACTTTGAACAGGGGCCGATCAGACCGCCCAATGAATCAAAAAGTTTTTTATTAAGGATTACAAGGAACTGCCCGTGGAATCAGTGCCTTTTCTGCCAGGTATATAAGGGCAGGAAGTTTTCGTTGCGGTCGGTTGATGAAATAAAAGAAGATATCAAAACTGCGAGGGAAATTTATGACAATATAAAAGAGATTTCCTTCAAACTCGGGTATAGCGGAGATATAAATTCCCTGGTAATAAGCAATATCTTTAATGATCCTGCACGGTCAAACAGTTATCGAAGCCTTGCAATGTGGATGTATTATAAGACCGATGCCTGTTTCCTGCAGGATGCCGATAACATGATCATGAAAGCAGATGATCTGGTGGAGGTGCTTGAATTTTTAAGAGAAAAATTTCCTGAGATATCCCGGATTACCACATACTCCCGGTCCCGCACCATAGCCAGAAAAACCGAAGATGAGCTTGTAAGGATAAAAGAAGCAGGGCTTAACAGGATTCATGTAGGTCTTGAAACCGGATATGATCCCCTTTTGAAGCTTATCAAAAAAGGTGTAACCTCGGAACAGCAGATTGATGCAGGAAAAAAGGTCCTTGCAGCCGGTATGGAGCTTTCGGAATATGTAATGCCGGGTCTCGGAGGACAGGAAATGTGGAAGGAACATGCTGTTGCCACTGCAAATGTCCTGAACCGGATAAATCCCCATTTTATCAGGCTCAGGAGCCTGAGGATTCCGGGGAGGGTGCCCCTGATTGAAAAAGTAAGGGCAGGAGAATTTACAAAACAGACGGATGATATGATAGCGGAAGAAATACGAGTGTTTATTGATACGCTTGACAATATCACCAGCACTGTAACGAGTGACCATATAATGAATCTCCTGGAAGAAGTTTCAGGGACTCTTCCTCAGGACAAGCAGAAAATGCTTGATGTTATAGAGAAATATCAATCCATGCCTGATGAGGAAAGAATCATATACCGTATAGGAAGAAGGGGTGGTGCATATCGATCCACGAATGATATTGAGGCAGATCCTGTTACCAGGACAAAGATAGAAAACCTCATAAAAGAGGTACGTGAACAGAATGGTGAAGCCGGACTTGAACAGGCTATTAATGATATGGTAGATCAGTATATTTAAAAAACAGGCTAATGGCTAAAGGCGCAAGCTAAAGGGCAAGGATTTATGGCATATTATCCTATCATGGTTGATTTAACTGGCAGGGAAGTGCTTGTAGTTGGCGGCGGTTCCGTGGCCGGCAGGAAAATAGAGACACTTCTTGAATATGGCGCTGTTGTTAATGTGGTTTCACGGGAACTATCTCCGGAAATAAAAAACTATGTTGATACAGATAAAATACGATACCTGGGTGAAGAATTCAGTATGGTGTTTTTAAAGGATAAATTTCTTGTGATCGCAGCAACTGATGATGCGGGATTAAACCGCAGGATCAGCCAGGTCGCAGACGAAAAAGGTATGCTGATAAACGCTGTTGACCAGCCGGCAGACTGTAATTTTATTGTCCCGTCTATTGTTAAAAAAGGAGATCTTATTGTTGCTGTTTCTACATCCGGTAAAAGCCCGGCCCTGGCGAAAAAAATAAGGAAACAATTAACAGATTACTTTGGTGATGAGTATGAACTCTTTCTCCGAATGATGGGCAAAATAAGAAATGAAGTACTTGCATCCGGGACAGATCAAAAGGAAAACAGCGGGATATTTCACAGGATCGTGGATTCGGAGCTGTTCGAAACAGTTAAAACAGGCGATTTTAGCAGTGCAGCCCGGATACTTACCGGAATTCTTGGACGTGAAATTTTAAAAGACAATATAAAAGATTATATCAAGGAATGAGGTGTGCATGGATCTGATTTTATCCAAGATAGCCCTTTTTCTCATACTGCTATCAACCGGCGGTTATATTGTATATATTATTAAGCAGAGTAAATCTATATTCAGATGCTCTTACTGGATAATGTTTTCAGGATTTGTCTTTCAGACGATCTTTCTTGTTCACCAGTATCTTGCTCTTGGTACAGTACCCGTAGTTACACTTAAACTGTCTTTAGCGTTTTTTGCCTGGAGTGTGATTGGTGTTTATCTCCTGTCACAGGTTAAATTCAGGCTCATGGTGCTTGGTTCGTTTGTAGCCCCGCTCGCTGCTTTCCTGATGATTCTTTCATCAGTAATTCCCGCTGCTCCTGATACTGTTCCTCCAATCCTGAAAAGTATCTGGCTTATCCTGCATGCCTTTTCCATGTTCCTTGGAGACGGGATATTTGCCATCGCATTCATGGCTGCAATAATGTACCTTATACAGGAACGCCAGATAAAAAGGAAAACAAGAGGGACCTTCTTTAAAAGACTTCCTTCTCTTGAAACGCTCGATTCAATAAATCACTATTCTCTTATTTATGGTTTTCCGCTTTTAACAATCGGTATGATCACCGGTGCAATCTATGCGCAGTATGCCTTTGGAAGTTACTGGAGATGGGATATGAAGGAGGTCTGGTCTTTAGTAACATGGATAGCCTATGCAATACTTCTGCATGAAAGGCTTACAGTCGGGTGGCGCGGGAGACGTGCAGCCTATATGTCTATAGTCTGTTTCATGGTACTTATTTTTACCTTTCTTGGAAGCATTATATGGCTGGACAGCTATCACAGTTTCAACGATTTTGGCGAGATAAATAAA
>JASFHE010000681.1:0-3703 GCA_050123415.1 Desulfobacteraceae bacterium
TCGTATCATCTCTTTTAACCTCGTTGGTTTGATTTGTGTTTCTTGGGCGTTACACATATCTATCTGATCCAACGAGGTTTTTCAATCCTTACTTCCTTTTTTTAATCTTTAATCGCGGTTCTTGGGCAAAAATTGTCGATATTACTCATAGTATAAACGTTGGATCAATATTCCAGGGAGCAGGGATACTAAACGATGCCTATTCATATTTCCCAAAAGGCACTGTTCATGTTGCAGTGGTCGACCCGGGGGTAGGAAGCAGCAGGAGGCTTATAGCGGTGAAGGCGGCAGATCAGTTTTTTGCAGGACCTGACAATGGTATTTTCTGGCCTGTTATTAAGGAAAATCCGGATACCGAAATTGTCGAACTTATTGAAAAGAGATATTTTGCAGGTAATATAACCAACACCTTTCACGGCAGGGATATTTTTGCCCCGGTTGCAGCACATATCTCTCTGGGAATTGAGATCGGCCAGCTCGGCAGTCCCATAACCGATCCTGAAAAACTTACAATTCCGCAGCCCTATAAAAAAGATGACAAACTGAAGGGGCAGATCATACGCATCGATAATTTCGGAAATCTTATCACCAATATCACGGCAGACAACCTTAACGATTTTTTAAACGGTAAAAACCCGGTTATATATATAGGCGAATATAAAATATCAGAAATCTGCAATACCTATTCGGATAAAGACAAAGGCAATCTTATAGCGCTTATTAACAGCTCAGATTATCTGGAAATAGCAGTTAACCTTGAGAAGGCATCGGAATATCTTGGAAAGGCACCTGATGAGATTATAGGAATGACAGTCAGGATAGATAGGATAAATTAGTGCCATCCAGAAAGAGATGATTTCTGGAAGGAGCTTTCAGCTGTCAGCGATCAGCGTTCAGCAAAATCTTTGATTTACATGTTTTAAGCTGATAGCTGAATGCTGAGAGCTGATAGCGTTCATCAAAAAATAAACGTTTTTAGATGAACAAATTAAATTGAAGATTCATCATCCTTCAATGAATTAAGATATTCCGCCCACTCAAGGGGAAGCAAATATTTCTTTTTGCTGTTGCATTCTTTGCAGGCAGGTACAAGGTTACCTTTTTTGCTTTTTCCGCCCCGGCTCAGAGGCACAATATGATCCATTGTAAGATTTTTAGCCCCGACATTACCGCCGCAATAATAGCAGACACCGCTCTGTACTTTTCTCGACCACCATGCAGTATGACGCAACTGTCTGGCCTTTGCCTTTTCTCTCGCAATATCTGCTTCATCAACCCATTCATCTTCGAACATATCTGTTTTCCAATATTACTTTAATATAATTTAACGAACACTATCATTTAATGAATAAAATGGGAATTGGAAACTGGCACATCCGCCATCGCCGAAGGCTTCGGTCTTTACATCCTCCGTAGCAGTCGCTTCTGCGGAGGACGGGCGCTTCTGACTACGACCGGACAAGATGGCGTGACAGGTGTCTTAAGGCGCAAGGAAAATCCATTAATCTCAAAAAATTTTTTGATTACTATAGAGAAAAAGAAAGGCCGAGCGGAGGGACATCTACTCGACCTTTCTATAAATAAAACATATGATAGAATGTTATTTAAGTGGTTAGTATTACATCGGCATGATGGATTGAGACTTTAAATAAAAAAGAGAATGGAAAACATAAAACATATTTGCCTTTACTATTATTATGCAATCGTTTTGCAGTAAGGCCGAATATTTTCCTAAGAATCCGGTCTTTTGATTTTTCCGGTTATTTTTTTACATTTTTTAACATTTTGACCGTTGACATAACTTATATTGTTTTTCTAATATTATTCATCCAGGGTTAATTCCCTTCGAAAGGCCGGATACTTCTTATGTTACCTATTCGCGGACACAAAATCCGGCCTTTCATCATTTGTTCCTATACCTGCCTTTGGAAAAAATAACCTCCGGAAATTAGTGCTATCGCCAGCTATATTCAACACTTAATCGGGCAAAATCCTCATCGAGTGTATCAGAACCGAAATAAAGCTGATATCTCCATTGAGCACTTTCAGTTATTTGATAAAGACTTAATTCCATTTCCTTACCTTTGGAGTAATCATAGAGATAGACAGTCCCTTCTCGTCCCATGTCAGGGTCATTATTTATATATCTTATTTTAGTTTCGAAGTGGTATTTATCGCTCAGATCATGGTTGTACCGCAAAGTGAATACTTGTGCACCAATGCTGTCATCAATAGCTTTTTCATCTCCCCACCAGTGTCCCATAGAATGAAGATTGTTACGATATCCTTCAGAATATATACCATGGACATACCATGCGTCACTTATTAATTGAAATTCAGCAAGCAAAGAAGAGTCTTCTGTTAAATACGGGAAAAACAAACCAAAGCTGTAAGCTATTTTACCCAATTGAAAGGAGCTATAATTCGCTGTATCTTCACCTGCCATCTCGAAATAAAAAGATCCCCAATTAAAATCAAATTTGGTAGAAATCGAAGCCTGCTGGTTTCCTGCTTCTTCAGAGCAATCCTGTAAATCCGATTCGCCACCACAGTTATCACCGCTTACCGGATCGACAATAGCTTCCCATATGTCACCCAAATCAACATCACGTCTGCCACCACCAAACATCATCGTCCTGTTAATGCCTACAGTCCACCAGTCGAATAGTTGAGCGCTAAAATGCATAGTGAGAAAACCCGGTTTGCCGGAAAATCTTTCTTCACCTAGTCTAATACCCTGTTGAGTTTCCAATTTGCCGAATGAAATATCATATTCAAAATTCCAGCGAGTCAGCGGCCTCGGACTACTGATAGAAAAACGCGCAACCGGCTCTGCATTGGTTGATAACAACATTGCACTTTCCTGCAATGGCGACAACCATATTTCTTTAAATCCCAGGTCGAATTGAATGTATTCATTGAAGTAAGAAAGATAAGTATGGTTGGGTATAAGGCCATCGCTTCCGTCAAATACTGTTCCGCCGAGCGATAAATTGAAATTATCACTCAGTTGCCAATATCCTGATGCTTCAGCTTTTATGTTACTGGCAGAGTCCATACCTCGCGTGTTACCCAGATTTTTGTCGTCATAAGTACTGTAACTTGCTTCAATATCCAGATGAGTTAAACCGTAGCTTTTTTGATAACGATTTAAATAGGCGTTAATGCGGGTATATAACTGCGGATAATCAGATTTGATTTTTTCCAGATATTGTTTAACGGTCAATATATGAAAAGGTTTGGATAGCACCGGCATTTTCGCAAGAGTCGCGAGACGTTCTAAATCCAATTCTATTAATGGATCAGTTTTCACAGGTAAATAATGGGCTTTAGACGCTGCGTTTACAGGATTACAAATAATAAAACCGACTAATACAGCAATAATTAATTTATTTATGAATGACAAAATAAATCCTTTCCCATAATACTTCACTCTTAAAGCAGCACGAATAGTAAAAAGAGTAAGTAATAGTTGCACTAGATTATTTTTTGCATATTATTTCGGAATGTCACAATAAGCCATTAGCTTGTTAATTTTTGACAATCTATACTTCTTCTTTTAAAATTTCAATATTTTTCAGTAATTTCCGGTTAAGGACTTGCATAAGGTTCCGATTTTTCGCCACTTACAACTTGTTGTGATTCACCTATGCTACTTGATGCCAATCGAATTTCATTCTGTATATTAATTCGAAGCTCTCTT
>JASFHE010000682.1:0-3699 GCA_050123415.1 Desulfobacteraceae bacterium
AAGGTAATCAGGGACGAGCTCCTTTAGAGGTGCAGGATCGATAGCTGCACCGGATATTCCATGGGCGCCCGGAAAAGGCCCCTTTTCCAGGACAGCAATCATGACTTCATCAAGATTCTTTCCTTCGCCATCCTTGTTTGTTTCGTTATATTTTTTAATAAGATTGGAGAGGTGCAGGGCACTGCTCAAAGATGCAACCCCACCGCCAACAAAAAGCACATCCACATCCATTATTTCATGATTATCAGCCAATGACCGGCCTCCTTCTATACATTTTGTAAGTTCATATTTTTAAAAACGTTTCGGCATCATCTCCTGGCAACATAAATAGGAAGATAAATACACGCCGAATTATATTTTTTCGATGCTTTTACCATACCATTTCACACGATTGCAAGCATTTTTGTGAAATAACTCACAAGGTTAGAGTAATCTATATAAACTGTTTGAGCGGCTGAAATACAGCCATATAAAACCGGTAAACTTAAGTGTAAATATCAGCGATTGTCCGTGTTTTCTATTCCCCGGAATTTAGTCATCTCCGGCCAGGAACTCACTCAACACCATATATAATTCGCACATAATAATGAGCATCCATGCACTCGATTTTGTGCAATTTTATAATTTTTTTATCGTATCAAGGTCAATTTCTGTATTTCACTGTTTAAACACCTCTATCATGATTACTATAATACCCCCACAAATCAACAAGTTAGAAATTTATTATATTTTTTTAAATAAATTAAACCGGAATGGTATAAAAATGTAATAACATACTTCGATTTAAAAAATCAGCATTTCCTGGAAGATACAAATTCAATTCTTTTTTTAATAAATCAGCCTGTTAAAAAGGTTTAGTCCGCATTAGGGGAGTATGCTTTTTAAACCATAGTTAAAGGAAAAGGATATGAGTAAAATCCGGTCAATAAAAGTTGAGGATATCATCCTGGACACCAGCATTTATCCCAGAAACAATATCGATCACAAAAGGGTGTCCTTGTTTGAGGAGAACATGAGGGATGGCTTTGAGTTTGATCCCATTCATCTGCAGGAGCATCCGGATGAACCAGGGAAATATCGCATACTGGATGGAGCACACCGGTTTAAAGCTTATAAGGGCATTGGGGAAAAAGAGGTTAAAGCGGAAATCATTAAACTCAATGGAAAAGATCCATTGCTTTATGCTGCAAGGCAGGCAATCGATCCGAGGCAACTCAATGATGAAGATGCAAGGGATACCGCAAGAAGGGCCTATCAGAATAATCCGAAATTGAGTTCAGAAGAGATAGGCAAAGAAGTTGGACGGTCAAGAAGGAGTGTTTCTAACTATCTGCCCATCCAGAAAGAGGCAATTTCTGGATGGAGCTTTCAGCGGTCAGCTATCAGCCATCAGCTAAGTCTTTATTTTAAAAGCCTTTTGCTGAAAGCTGAACGCTGAGTGCTGACAGATCCCGAACAAAAACTATAGTTTTTGGATGGACACTATCTAGCCTTATGTTGTGAGTCCACTTAACAAACTGATATTAAAAGACATTTCAGATTGGCGAAAACACGTGTAACCTCCTGATATCATTACTTAATAAAATGAATTAAATTAAAAGGTCTGCAACCTATTGAATTAATTAAATAATAAAACTCACAACATAACTAGCAAAAATGGCAGCATTGCCAAATTTGCTAAATGAAGATATGCAAAATGGTTTTACAGTAGCTCAGGTGGCTGAGAAGCACGGCTGGCCTGAATCTCTGGTGAGGTCAGTCAAACTTGCAGAGAAAGAAGACCTTGCTAAATACCAGGAATTACAGTGGGGGCTCAGGACCTGGGACGACTGGAAATGGACCGATTGCGATAAGAGGTTTGGTGCCGAATGGCCCGGAAGGATACCTGCCCAGCTCATAGCACATATACCATATTACTTCTCCAAACCGGGGGATTTGGTCATTGATCCCATGGCCGGAGGCGGAGTGGTAGCTGACACATGCTTGGCATTCAAACGGAGATGCTGGAGCTTCTGAAATCAGGCTGAAGCGGTTTAGACTGAGGGCTATTAGGTTCTTAATGAAGTTGCTTCAGACTAACAGGCTTCAGCCTAACCTTAAAAAAGGAGAAACAAAATGAGACTAATTGAATGGGAAGTAAAAGAAGACGAGTACCAGGAGCAGGTTAACATTCCAAGTGAACAGAGAAAAATTGCGAAAGAAGAAGAGATAAGTACAGAATACAAACAAAAAATAACTGTATAGATAACAAACCTCAGCACAGGAGAGATGTACACTGCAAGGGCACCTATCACAGGAACAAATCAAATATATGTGCCTGTAGAAATCCAGAAAATGCTGGAAAGTTCAGGGAGGATTCGACTGATGTCTAAGAAAATAATACTTTCCATGGCGTTTTTCTTTATCCAAACCATTTCTGTAGCAGCTTCAACCTATTATGTGGATCTTGGCGGTTTAGATGAAAATGACTGTTCCGCGGAATATCCTTTCAGGACAATACAAAAAGCCGCTGATGTAGTTCAACCAGGAGATACTGTAAAAGTTGGACCGGGCCTGTTTAACGAGTTTGTTACTATCAATACCTCCGGTATACCGGTAGCCCTATTATCTTTGAGGGTACACGTGGTACAGGCGGTGAATGGTTGACGATTATAGATTCAGGGACGTCAGTGTTATCAGGCTGGGCACAGGCACCGGAGGTCGGTCCGGGAGTCTGGAAAAAAACAAACATTGGTTTTGATGTCAGGGAGTTGACAATCGACAATATGAGAGTCATAGGCATTCACAAAGACAGAATGTTAGTAGGCGGAGAAGGATTTGATACATTAACTATACCTGCATATAAGGATTTAGAACAGGTGGGTTTTCAAACGATAAAATGGTGGAATGGCATTGAAGCTATCTGGGGAAATAGTGATGATACTGGCATTTTATATATCAGATTTAGAAATGGAGATGATCCTAATGGAAAGAATATATTAGTTTATCCGAATGGGTACAGTATGTTCAATGCTATTAATCCGGCCGTTAACCTCTATTACAGGTCAAATATAATTATATGGACTATTATGGGTACGATAGTCCTGGGGCTTGGGGGTATGGGACAGACGCAATACACGCAATAAGGTACCATATTTATCTATCTTTTAAGACCATATTGGGCTGGGTGACCTCACATGAAAATGGTATCAGAATGGGTGTCGCTGGGGATGGAAATGAAATTCATGGAAATCATATATATAAAGGAATGATAGGAATAACCTGGTACGGTTATCCTGATGATCCATGGGGAAATATGAAAATTCATAACAATGCAATCCATGAAATGTCCAGTGTAGGGATAACATTAGGTGATTCGGTCACTGGATTAGAGGTATATGATAATTTTATTTATGACTGCAATATAAGCCTGCGGTTTCATACCATGAACGAGGCAAATCAAAGGGGGACATCCTTAATTAATCAAATAATTCATTTACCTTTGCCAATTTACAACCTCTTTTCCGCGCCTGACATCATAGCTGACTGCAATTAAACACAACAGTTTTATAAAATAGTTTCCCCATTATCATTCCAGTATTAGATGAACGCTATTAACATAATGCTCCCTTACCCGTACTTTGATTTTCTGTATTGCATTTCCAATCAGTAAAATTTATACCCCATGTTAACCCAATAGTGCCAATCTTCAACTGCTTC
>JASFHE010000683.1:0-3693 GCA_050123415.1 Desulfobacteraceae bacterium
AATTCAAATTCAAAATGAGCTGAGGGCCTCTGATTCCTCTGCCGACTCATATTTTTTCAAAGAACAAGAACATCACCGATTAGGTGCAAAAACCTAACCGGATATCACTGATATTTACTGGTTGCTGTTGATAATTTTTCCCTTTCAAAGGATTATTCGATTCCTGTCAGAAAGCGTGTGGAATGTATCGAACTTGCATATATCTATTCCGCCAGCGGCACCCTGCACCTCAGTCTGGATAACGGTTTTTCAAGGTCCATGGAACTTCTTCCCGGGACCTGCGCTTTTTTGCCGAATAAAAAGCTGCCATATGAAGTAAATACTTTGTTTGAAATGGAGCGCTCCAGTCCTGTTAAAATGGTGACCATATTCATAACTCCTGAAAAACTTTCATCCCTTATGGGAACATCAGTTTACTTTTTATGGAATAATTTATCAGGAGGATTATGGGAGGAAGACGAAATAAATCACGATCTCTATTTTGAGATGGCACCCGCTGTTGAATCGGCAGTATTCCAGATTCTTCAATGCAGTATCGAGGGACCGGCCAGAAAGTTATTTATTGAGGGAAAGGTTCTTGAGCTTCTGGCCCTTGAGATAGACAGTAAGTTCGGTAAAAAGTCTCCCTGTACTGCCCTGTCTCCAAAGGAGGTGGAGCTGCTTCACCAGGTGAAACAAATAATGGTGGACAGTATGCTTGATCCGCCCACACTGGCGGAACTCGCGAGAAAAGTGGGGTTAAATGAAAAAAAGATTAAAACCGAGTTCCGTCATCTATTCGGGCAGACGGTCTATGGATTTCTTAATTCCCACCGCATGGAAACTGCAAAACGAATGATGGAGCAGGAATTCTGCCCGGTAAGCGAGGCTGCCTGGGCAGTGGGATATGTAAATGTAAGTCATTTCAGCTCTTCCTTCAGGAAAAGATTCGGTGTGCTGCCGGGCGATTATCTCAGAGATTTGCGGAACAGACTCATCCTTCCCCATTTATAAAACCTCCCCTGAACAATGATATCCCCTCCCGGGGCAGAGAAAGTCCTTTAGCGGGTAGTCAGGTATGACTAAATATATTAGATATAACTAATTAAATCATATTTTCATATCAACAGGAGAAATATATGTCCGGTATCAGCAATTTCAAAATAAAGCAATCGGTGTTTTCATATGTTATTACAGCCTTTTTTTTAATATTCATAATGGTTTTAGGCACGACAGTATGGGCAGAAGAAACCGAGTCAGCAGATTATAAGCTTGAAACAGTGGTTGTCACAGCCAACAAGATGGAAGAGAACCCGGCAAAGGTCCCGCAGAGCATTACAGTCATAGATGAGGTCATACTCGAAGAAAAGGGCATCAAAAATGTGAATGATCTCATCCGGGAGATCCCCAACATGACCGCAGCCGCCAGCCCCATTGCCACGGGTGCCAGGTTCCGGGGCCTTAACCCGTCTATATTCACTAATAACAATCCGGTACTCATCTATATCGACGGTGTAGCCCACATCGGCACGGAAGGTTTTGACGCATCCTTTGCCAATGCAGAACGGATTGAGGTACTGCGCGGTCCCCAGGGTGCGATCTACGGCAAGGACGCTATCGGCGCGGTTATAAATATCGTCACCAAAAAACCTGTAAATGAATGGCAGGGAAAAATAGGGGTAGAATATGGGAGTTATAATCTCATGCGCGGTGTTTTTAATGCCAACGGCGCCCTCATCAATGACAGGCTCTATATGGGAATAAACGGGCAATACCGACAGGATGACGGCTGGATTGAGAATGAGAACCCAGACAGGGACAAGGACTTCAACAAAGCAGACGACCGCCGGACCAACCTCAACCTGACTGCAACTCCCACTGACCAATTTGCCCTCCGGCTCTCCCTGATCAACGAATACACCAGAGAATATGGTGTTGACGGTTTGGGCGTGCCGGACGGGGACAATATTTACGATTATTCCAGGGATGACGCCGAACATGTCGACTTTGATGTGCCCACCAGGCAGACCACGGAAAACAATGCCCAGAGCCTGGCTTTGACCTATGATTTTGATATTTTTTCCCTTAATTCGATTACCACGCACAAACTCCTGGAATTCGATGCCAGTTATGATTCGGACTTTGGCAATAATTCCCTTTATGACGGACTGACTCAATTCTGGAATTATAAGGATGAAAACTGGACCCAGGAAATGCGCCTGTCGAGCGCTGACACGGACGGTTTCCGCTGGGTGGCAGGTCTGTATTTTGAAAAGGAAAAACGCGATCAGCCCGGCATAGGGCAGCAGTTCCCCGGATTCGATTCGGATACCTATGACTATCTGGGCAACTTTGAGATGAGCGCGGAATCCCGCATGGACGCCGAAACATTTGCAGTCTTCGGCCAGGTTATTATCCCCTTTTCCCAACGCTTTGAGCTGACCCTGGGAGGACGCTACCAGCGCATTGAAAAAGAGATAGACCTATCCATGTATTACCTGCCGGTAGCAGTAACCGGCCCGTCCATGTTCGATTTAAAAGCCGAAAAGACCTGGAATGTCTTCCTTCCCAAGGCTGCAGTGTCCTGTCAGTTTGCCGGTTCCTGGAGTACATATATATCATACTCCAGTGGCTACATGCCAGGAGGTTTCAACTATTTTGCCATGGCCGACAACGAGGAAGACAATAGATTTGAGCCCCAGAAATCCGCAAATTATGAATGGGGACTGAAAGGTGAGTTTGAGCGCGGATATCTGGCCGCATCCTTGTTCTATATGGATATCAAGGACATCCATGTATACAAGGTTGAAGGCATGGGCACGATGTTTGTTACGGATAACGCCGACAAGGCCCATTCTCAGGGTGTGGAACTGGAAGCCGTTTACCGCCCTATTAAAGGCCTGGAATTGAGCGCGGCCCTGGGTATCATTGAGGCCGAATACGATGATTACGACACCGGGGTTGGCAACTACAACGGCAGAGACATTGAACTGACTCCTGCCCATACTATTCGTGTCGGAGCCGCATACATACACCCCGGCGGCTTCTACAGCCGTATCGATATCTATAACCAGGGGAAAATGTATTTTTATGACAACGAAAACATGGAGTTCCCTGAACAGGGTAGTTACACCCTGGTAGACGCAAGGCTCGGCTACAGGCTCGATGACTGGGATTTCTGCGTCTATGGCAGCAACCTGACCGATGAGAAATATTTTACGGGTTTTTCCAGCATGCGTGTGCTTTCCTTTGGCGAACCGCGTACCTTTGGTGTTGGAATGACATACTATTTCTAACGGTAAAGTATCCTATATTGAACAAAGAGGAATGAATATGGCTAAAAGCCTTAAAAACAGCCTGACCGGAGAAAAAGTACGTATTGCCGCCATAGGGGGTGATCACCGTTTTATGAGCAGGGTAACTGCCATCGGTCTTACAATCGGCTGCGAGGTGGAGATAATCGAGAATCAAAAACGCCTGCCAGTACTGATCTATGAGCGGGACACCATGGTGGCTGTGAATAGAAAGGATTCCGGGAAGGTGATAGTGGAAGATATATAATGACTGAAACACCTATACACAATATCCTTTTGACCAGTCCGAAGGAGGAATCGCCGGAACCTTTGCCTGTAAGGGAGATCGCCCTGCTGGGGCAGCCGAATACCGGGAAATCGACAATATTCAATGCCCTTACCGGGTCAAGACAGCATGTGG
>JASFHE010000684.1:0-3693 GCA_050123415.1 Desulfobacteraceae bacterium
CTGCCTAATCACCTTGATCAATCTCTACTGCCTGCAGTATAATACCGCCCGGACTATCATCATGCATGGCTAACCGTTCGCGGTCCTTATGGGTAGTTAATTCGACGCTTACAATGAACTTGATATTTTTGTTCTAGCAGAAAAAAGGTGTCCAGTGTGCATAGAATGTAAAACAGGTGAATTCCGTCATGATATTGATAAGTATCTAACATTATGCAAGCAACTGAACATTAGCAAAGATCAGTTTGTTGTTTGTGTGTTCGGATTAAATAATGAGCAGGCTAAAGGATTGACCAGTATGTATGATTTAACATTTGTAAACGAGCTATCACTTATTGAGCATGTCCATTCGGTTATAAAAGGGCAATGAAATTGAATCACCCGGTTATAAGGGATTCCGGTAAAGTAATGAAAATATGGAGTATAAGGCAAAATAATATAAAAATATGAACCCGGCAACACATCTGCTATTAGGCTGGTCTCTCGCCAGTGCCTGCAATATCAACCGTCGTGAACGCGCTCTTGTGACGATTGCCGGTGTTATCCCGGATATTGATGGTGCTGGTATCTTTATAGATTTTTTTACTTCCGGGAAGTATCCTTCACTTTATGTCAAATATCATCATGTCCTGGGACACAATATTGGTTTTTGCATTTTTTTTTGTCTTCTTGGCTTTTCTCTTGCGAGACGAAGAATAACAACAATCCTTCTTGTGTTTTTGAGTTTTCATATACATCTTCTTGGAGACCTGGCCGGTTCAATGGGGCCGGATGGATACCAGTGGCCTGTCCCTTATCTTTTGCCTTTTTCAGACGCATGGCAGTTGGTCTGGCCAGGGCAGTGGGAACTTAATGCATGGCCTAATTTTGCGATCACATTTGTTGCCGGTCTAATAATGTTCTTTATTGCATGGAAACGAGGAATATCGCCGCTGGAGATTGTTTCGGTTAAAACAAATGATGCATTTGTTAATACTTTAAGAAATCGTTTTGGGAAACCATTCGGAGAAAAGGGAAAAAATTTATGATTCTCATATTCGGGGTTTCTACATCAAGGACATAACATTAAAATAGATATGGAACAATTATCACTTCTTAAATCAACAAGAGAGCTTTTTCCTTTAAAAGACGAAATCGTTCAATTTGCTCTGGATACCGAGGCGGATAAGATTCACCTGGGAGATTATGAACTGATGAAAACAGATCCGGAAGCTTATTTAATAGATGTAGAGAATCAGTCAAAGGGCATTGGCCTTCCTGACAAGTGGGTTTCTCATACAAGGTATTGGTATATACGAAATGCAAGCAGAATTATCGGTTCCATTGATATGCGACATTACCTTACACCCAACCTTGAAGACCTTGGTGGACACATTGGATATGTCATTCGACCAGGTGAAAGAAATAAAGGATACGCGACCTCTATGCTAAGAGAGGTCATCCATGAAGCCGCAAAACTGGGCATAAAAAAGCTGCTGATAACTGCCGCATCAGACAATATTGCATCAAGGAAGGTCATTGAAAAAAACAAAGGAATCCTTGATGGTGAAAGGTTCTCGCACATTGCAGGAAGGATGACAGCATACTGCTGGATAGAGGTGATTTGAATATGAAAATGAGACTTGCAAAAATTGACGACCTTGATTCCTTAATGGAAATTATTGAACGCTGTATTGAAAATCTTGATAAAAATAGCATCTACCAATGGGATGAATTCTATCCATCAAGGTATATTCAATCTGTATGAAAAACTGATTTAAATCGACAGAGAGAACTAACATGGGCCATATTAACAACACTGTTGCACTACTGGTAATAGACATGCAGGTTGGTGTTTTTGCTGATGAAACGCCTCGATATGATGCTGAAGGAGTTGTTTCCCGAATAAATGCCATTGCCAGAACAATAAGGAAAAATAATGGCCTTGTGATATTTATTCGGCATAACAGTCCACAGGGCGAGACTTTAGAGCCGGGCTCGCCCGGATGGCAGTTCCTTCCAACGCTTAAAATCAAACCGGATGATATAATAATAAATAAAACTTCCTGTGATTCGTTTTATAATACAAAATTAAAAAAAGTCCTTGATCAGGAAAGGATTAAAAAAGTAGTAATAACAGGCTGCGCTACAGACGGTTGTGTTGACAGCACCGTGCGTGCTGCAGTAAGTCATGATTTGAATGTAATTGTTGCTGCTGATGGTCACACAACGGCTGACAGGCCTCATGTCGATGCGGCGACACTGATTAATTATCATAACTGGCTCTGGCCGAATCTGATTCATCCGGAGGTTGAAATTAAAGTTATGAAAACGAATGATCTAATTGTCCAAAAGGATAAAATTCAATAAATAGAAGTAATAATATTTTTATGCAACCGGAGGCTATATTGGAATCAAATATTTACTCATTAGAAATGTCAGTAAGAGACTATGAATGCGATATGCAGGGAGTTGTGAATAACTCGGTGTACCAGAACTATCTTGAACACGCCCGACACGAATACCTAAAATCCATTGGTATTGATTTTAAAGCTTACACAGAAAACAGGATTAACCTGGTAGTTATAAGAATCGAGCTGGACTACAAGCATTCATTATCCAGCGGAGATAAGTTTATTGTAACGGTTGATCCAAAAAGGGAATCGAGAATCAAATTTGCATTTTATCAAAACATTTACCTGATCCCGGACAACAAGCCCGTGATAAACGGTAAAGTCATTGGAGTGGCAGTAAACTCAAACGGGCGTCCTCACATCCCTGAAGAATTTAAAAACATATTTGAATAATACACCTTTGAGGAGAAATATTATGCCATTAATAACCTGGGCGGACGAACTGAGCGTGAAGGTTACCCAAATCTACACAACACAAGAAGCCTATAGAACTTATCAACTCACTTCATGAGGCGATGAAGGAAAGAAAAGCAAATGATATACTCGGCGGAATAATAGAAGACCTTGTAAATTACACAATGGAATATTTCCAAACAGAAAAAAGATATTTTGATGAATTTGGCTATCTGAAAGCCGGGCATCATAAAAGAGAACACAAGGATTTTGTAAATAAAGCCGCGGCCTTCAAGAATAATTTTGATAATGGTAAGATGATGCTGTCCATGGAAATAATGGAGTTTTTAAAGGACTGGCTCGTAAACCATATAAAAAAGACTGATATGGCCTATTCCGGTTTTTTTGTTGAAAAGGATTTAAGTTAATCTTACCAACTTTTCAAAAGATTGACACCCGCCTAAATTATTTGCTAATCTGCGCGAATATTTACCCCCGGAGCAGCAAGAATTACTCCGGGAATTTTATTTACAAGGAGGTTTTTTAATGTCCGAACAGACCAGAATGGATCCGGAAATGCTTTCAATGGTGATGGACACCATAAACAAACTTGAAAAGGAAAAAATAACCCTTGAAACCAGACTGGAACTGGACAAGGTGGGCGATTTCCCGACAGAATTAATAAGATTTATGCTGGGACCCGAAGTGGCATTGCATCTTATCTTTATCCCCGCGGAATACGGCGGACTGGGAGCCGGTGCAACAGACATAGCCATTGTTTCCGAGAGGCTGGCCAAGATGGACCTGGCGATCGCTACATCCTTTCTGGCAATTTGTCTGGGCATGGACCCCATCAGAGTTGGCTCAACCGAGGAACAGAAACAAAAATATATAGAAAGGATGTAGC
>JASFHE010000685.1:0-3692 GCA_050123415.1 Desulfobacteraceae bacterium
GAGTAAATTTGTGAACGTAATCGTGAAAAAGAGATAGCTCAGGCCACCTATATTCTTTTTTTTGACTTGAAATTTAAAATCTAGAGGCCTGCCATGATTCAATGTCGGATTTTGGGCATTATATATTATTGACATAAATATATACCTTACATATATTCTGTATCAAATTAAAATAATAAATCTACCACAGAGTAAATTTCAGTTTTAAGAAAAAACGTCAGTTGGATATGATAAGCCGGATTATTAAACATGCTTCCATATCTTTTTAAAAACAAATAATTAAAAAGGAGGAAACAATGATCGAGAAGAAACAAATGAACCGACGGGATTTTATTCAGAATGTGTCAGCAGGAGCAGCAGGAATGGCCTTCGCGAGTGTCTTATCTACATTAAATGCGAGTGTAGCGAATGCTCAGACGCCGGACTATTACAAAAAAATGAATTTGAAAAAGATGGGAAATGAAGTGCGGGAACCCAATGTTGTTGAATTTAAACCATGGCAATCAATCCATAAAACGATTTCCTCTCCCATGATCACAGCGTGGGGCTCCGGAGATATTCCCGAGTCCAAACTAGCCATAGGATTTGCATATATTACCGAACCTGATACCCTTGGTGGTGATACTCATACACACAAAGATTTTGACCAGTGGATATTCCTCATAGGCGGCGATGGGAAAAATTTCATTGAATTCGACGCTGATGCGGAAATGCTGCTGGGTGACAAGGTCAGAAAGATCAACTATTCCTCTTATTTCTTTATTCCCAAGGGTACACCTCATTGCCCGTTAGTCATTAAACGCGTTGGCAAACCTATCGTATTTATTGATGCCAGGGTCATGGAAAAGGCCCCTCTGGGGCCATTCGGGAAATAACAAAAGGCCCATATACTTTCCATATACTATTGCAAATGATAAATAAGGAGAATCCGGAGAAGATATAAAATCTTCTCCGGTTAAGTCATGACCTGAAAGTCACAGTGAAAAAACAACGGGGTCTGCACTTGACATTTGATAGATTTCTCAACATTTGAAAGCTTTAAAATAATGAATAGTTTAGGGATTTTAATTCAAAATTCAAGTTTAAGAAACGCTTTATACTTCAGTGTTTATGGTTTGCCTTTAGAAAGGCGTAAATTTCTATGAGAGTAAGAAAGACGAAAAGACATTAAATGCCGCAAATCATTATACCGGAACCGATATAAACTTTTTTAAGACTTATGAACGGAAAAAGTAAGGGGAAATATCAGGCTGAATGCAAGGCATGTGTCGGCCACTACCCCTCCTCCGGCCATAGGATCAATAACAAGATCGTTCTGTTTTGAAAAGTAATAAAGGATATGGGCTGTGAGCTGGGCCGGAATTCTTACGGGCCATTCATCACCGAATCTTTTATCGCAATCATTCCAGTACCAGTTGTCCCAGGTCCTGATTCCCCACTGTAACTCCTGGTATCTACGCTTATCATTTTCTTCACTCAATTTGAGAGACCAGACCAGAGATTCAGACCAGCCGTGCTTTTCAGCGACTTGAGAGACTGTAAAACCTTTTTTCAGATCGCTATTTACAACTTTTGGCAATCTTGCCAAAAGTTGTAAATGCTTTGAGATTGACTGCTGTAAAGAACCAAAACGATTTGTTTTATGGATGCGCGACTATTTATTGAATAATTTGCACAAAATCATGTGCATGAAGCACACGGGAAAGTGCATTTTCTTTGATAACCCATGAAGGCAGGTGTTTGAAGGGATTCTCTATAGCGGTTAAAAGGTGCTCGTTAAAATGGATTTCATAGTTGATAATAATATTGTAAGAAAAATTAAAGGGCTTTAAGATATGGGTTGGCCGTTTGCCGAAAAAAATGCAGGCAGGACAAATACAGACAATGAAATTAAATTTAAAGATAAAACTCATACTTTCCTTTACCGTACTCATAATCATGACAGGGACCATTACCTCGATTGTGGGCACATTGATGATAAACCGCGGAATACTAAAGGAAGTACAGGGAAAGGTTTATGCTGATCTCTATTCCGCAAGGGAAATACTGAACAGAAAACTGAAGGATGTCCACATCATTATTGAGTTTACATCCATCAGGGACGCAATAAAGAAATCAATAATTAATGACGACCGGCAGGCATTGATGAAGTATCTCCTTGAGACCATGGAAATCAACGATTTTGAAATCCTGGCAGTTACGGACAGTAAAGGGCGTGTGATTTTAAGGTGCCGGAACCCTGATGTGTTCGGGGATGATCAGTCCGATGATCAGCTTATTAAAAAAGTCCTGGTTGATAAAACAGTTGTTTCATCTCCTGTGATTATCAGTGGTGAAGACCTTGAAAAAGAAGGCAAAGAATTTGCGGACAGGGCGAAAATAAAAATAATCCCCACGCCCAGTGCTAAAAAAAGGGATGATGTAATAGAAACATCCGGAATGATGCTAAAGGCAGCAGCACCTGTTTTTGATGATGACGGCACCCTGATAGGCATTGTATACGGCGGGGACCTTATAAACAGGAATTACGGTATTGTTGATAAGATAAAGGACACTGTGTACAAGGGTGAAGTATATAAAAACAAGGACATGGGAACCGCTACCATATTTCAGAATGATTTGCGTATTTCAACAAACGTTCTTACGGAAAATGGTCAGAGGGCCATAGGTACAAGGGTGTCGGAGGCTGTCTATGACAGGGTCCTTGTAGAAGGGAAGCAGTGGATAGACAGGGCGGTTGTTGTTGATTCATGGTATATAACTGCCTATGAACCCCTGAGGGATATTGATAAAAACATAATAGGTATTCTTTATGTGGGTATGCTGGAAGACAAATATGTTGATTTCAAGCAGCAGTCATTAATAATATTTTTTGTCGTAACATTTATCGGCATGCTGCTCGCAATCATCCTGTCCAATATTTTTGCCAACGCAATAACAAGGCCCATAAAGCATCTGGCCGGCATTTCAAAGCATATATCTGACGGTGATTTCTCGGTAAAGGCTGATATCAGGGCAGGAGATGAAATAGGAGAGCTTGTTAACGCCTTTAATAAAATGGCCAGGGGCCTGATGGAAAGGGATGAAAAATTAAAGGATGAAACAAGGCGTCAGCTCATGCGGTCGCAAAAACTTGCTGCCCTTGGAAGGATGGCTGCCGGAATCGCCCATGAAATCAATAATCCTCTTACCGGCACCCTGATGTACGGCTACTTCCTTTTAAAGAGGCTTCCGAAAGGCAGCCGGGACTGGGAAGATGCAAAGATAATCGTTGATGAAACAACACGGTGCAGGGAACTCATCAGGAATCTTCTGGATTTCTCAAGAGAGATCCCTCCCCGCAAAGGCCTTTCCCATATTGATAATATTATGGAGAAATCCATTAATATTGTAAAAAACCAGACATCTTTCAGGGAAGTGGAGATCATCAGGAAATCATCCGGCGACCTGCCCGAACTGATGCTGGACGAATCCCAGATACAGCAGGTACTTATAAACCTCCTGCTGAATGCTGCAGAAGCAATGCATGATGGCGGAGACCTTGTAATTGAAACAATACATGATAATATAAACAGAAATATTGCAGTTAATATTACGGATACGGGATCGGGAATCAGCCCGGAAAACCTGGATAAGATTTTTGACCCGTTCTTTACAACAAAAGAGACAGGAAAGGGGACCGGACTCGGCCT
>JASFHE010000686.1:0-3692 GCA_050123415.1 Desulfobacteraceae bacterium
CCTCCCAATTTAGGGGGTACCCTTCAGGGAGGTATATTTTATCTAATTACTTTCACGGTTAAACCTTTTTATCGTACCACTACCATAGGTAGTGGTTTAAAAAGATGAATTAAAAAAGCGGAAAAAATAGCACGGTCCTTGTAGATGTAATGGTTGGCTGCCGCCAACCTGTTTAGATTGTTTTTGACTGCTTACTTCCTGTTATTGTCTTTTTAAGATTTGATGCTTTTGAATATTATGTTTTTTTGATACTTCTTTTTATATTTTTCTGAATTATTTTTCAAAGATTTTCCGGAGAATGGGACTTCCTTGATTTTTTGTTACCTTTCCGCCACAAATATAGGCGGACAAGTTTTATTTTCCGATCAATTCTCGCGCCCTTGAGTTAAATGTATTTGCAACTTCATTTCCGCTTCCGATGGATTTCCTTTTTCTCTATTCTATTGACAGCCAACGTTGCGGTAAGGAGCTGGCGGGTTAATGGTAACAATGATCATGAACCTATGAAGGCCATTGATACTGCTGAATTTCAATCGGCAAGAAAAACCAGCCAGTCGCCTTGACTGCATGGTTAAAAGCCAAATCTGCCTGCTATTTACCGGCATTGTCTTTTTAGATAACCAGTTATTTTTACAAACGAATTTTGATTTTTTTTATTTACAAATTTTGCTACCGTTGGCATTTTTTGTAAATAGGGATTTTAAACCGGGACTTATATTTTTTACCACTGCTATTCAGAAAGCATATATTTTATAACTGCTTATTATTACAGATATTTATTGATATCGATTTTCTATTTAGCAATTTTGGCAACGTTGCCATTTTTGCTAAATAGAGACTTAATAGCCCGGATTTTTATTTTTGATACTGCCATTTGGTAAATTTGGCAACGCTGCCATTTTTACCAAATAGCAATTTTATTGCCTGGATTTCCCTTTTGATTTCCAATTCTATTTTACTATTTGGCCTTTTTGGCAACATTGCCGGATCGGCCAAATACCATTTTTCAGCTACCACATTTCAGCTTCTAACGGCCTGGCTAACAGGCTTGCTGAAAGCGCGCGGAGAGCGCTTTTAGCAAGTCCTTTGTTGAGCCATTTGTTCGGCAAAGTCGTTTTTCAATTCTGTCAAGATTGAAAACCTGGTCCCGCTGTTTTTCTATTCAGAATTATTGCCTTCCATGACGAGTGCGATCATTTCACGGATTTTTTCTGAACAGTATTCAGGGAATCCATACGGAAAATTATGAGTACTCCCCTCGGGTGGACGGATAAACACTCCTTTTTTTGATAACTTTGAGACTCTTTCGCCGGAGGCCCAAGCACTCCTGTAAATTGCATATATGGGTATATCGCCAAGGGCTTCTTCTTCTATAACTTGAATCTCAGGATTATCAATCTTGGCTTTGTACGAAACAGCGGTACTCCAACTTGTCTGAGCCTTGATTTCCGATGTCTCACATAGATCCCAGACTTCACGCAAAGGCTCGTATATAAATTGGGGTGAATCGGGGTCCACTTCCTCCCCCCACTCTACCCACTTCATTAAAAAGCTGGTTGCACCAAATAATTTCGCTATTGATTCAATTCTGGAGAATTTAACCCCTCCGAGTAACCCTTCAGCTTCGGCCCCTGTAGAAGGAGGTACCCCTTCGAAAATGACCAAACCGGCAACCATATCAGGGTGGTAGTAGGCAAAATTAATGGCAAAAAAACCGCCCCAGGAGTGTCCAACAAGGATGAAAGGGCTTTTTTCTCCGGCAGCATCGAGTAATTTTTTCAGCTCCAGATTATCTCTCTTGACATGCCTTGGATAGGGGCTTTTTTGACTCCATCCTGTCCCTGCCCTGTCGAACAGGATTGACCTCGTTTCTTTGGATATTTCCTTGTGGAGATGCCACATGTATATTCCAGGAGAATAAGACCCTGGAATAAAGATGATGGTCGGAGAGAGCTGGCCATCATTGTTTTTAACATTTGTACCCTCTGCCCAAATATGCATTTTGATGCCATCAACATCATAGATCTCCCCCGGCGGCGGATACTTTTGTTCCAAACTAATAACCTGGTAAACATGATAAACAGACCCTCCCAGTAGAACGAGAAATAGCAGAAGGATGATGCAGCCAGTTCCTTTAAACAGCCATTTACTGCCTTTTCGTTGAAATCGTCTTCCGAGAGAAAAGATGCCGTACCCAATTATGCCAATGATAAGAGCGATAACGATACCGAACGACTCATAGCCGAGAATGATATCCATGGAATTCCTCCTTTGAAAAATACCTGTGATTCCCGTATATTGATTAGAGTGGGTAGTTAATTGTTAAATAACTTCACTCCTAAATCAGCTATTTGTTTATTTTAAGACATCCTCTATTTCCCGCTTTCTCTTTTACTAAATGCCAACGCATTGCTCACGGGGCGCGCGCTTTTTGCGCTCCCGTGCAGTAAATTGTTGGGCAACTATTTTGCTAACCTTTTAATGTTCAATCTGTAAGGTGCCAAAACTGTTTCTTCTTCTTTTTCGAAGTTAATGAAATTTACTTTAAGACGAAATTGTGGGGTGGTAAGTGCCTCAGATAGCCTTTCTTTCAGATCTTCTTTTGTTATTTTCCGAACAAAATCATCTTTTTCCGGATCAAAATATTCATTACCAGTTTCGTCATACAGAACGTTGTCTCCTTCATAGAAGATCCCATCAATCGCCTTGTTATCATCCTCAAAGTTAACACAAGAAACATCAACGCTAATACCTCTATGTGATGAGGGTATATAAAAGAGATTTTTAAAGAATGGTTTAAGCGCATACTGGATAAACTTAAATGATTCTTTAAATTGTTCAGATTCTTCAAGTTGAAAGATTATATCAATCATGTCTGCTTTTGTTTCCGTTCTAAAACTTCCTTCAGAATCAAAATAAATCTCAAAGAGCATTCCATTTAGAAAATGGAAGTAAAAGCTTTCGTCAAATCGGTTAAGATTGTGCTGTAAGCTATCCATAAATGATACGGCATTTCTTGCTTTTCCACATGCTGCTTGATACACATTCCGGCCTAAGACGAATATTTCATCTTTTGTGAATTGTTCTAAAGCTTCTTGGTTTATTTTTGAGATTGCGGGATTCTGAACGTACCAATCATGACTCTTAAGGCCATTGATAATTTCACGCGCAATATCAGAAGAGTGTGGCGCGAAACCTCTATCTGCCAGAGCATTTTCACTGTATTCTGTAAGTAATTCATCGGTGACAAAAGAATAGTTGAAATAGAAATCACCCATTAACGAAGTGTGTTCCCACGATATTTGTCGTCCCCGCGTAGAGGAACTTAAAGTATTTCTGACTCTCTTAAATAAATCCTCAATAGTAATATCTGGCGTCGATAAGTGTTTAAGGAGCGCATCTGTATAAGCACCATTTGTACCGTCACCGTCATATGCAACCTGGCCTGGAGATGTGGCGTACCCGATTATCATGCCTTTCGGGGCATACACAGGTGCCAGTCCCCTTGATTCGACACCACGCCATCTTCGCTCGTATGGATTATTACGGCATGCATCTAACATAATGATATCTGTTTGATTCATCTTTTTAAACCACTACCTATGGTAGTGGTACGATAAAAAGGTTTAACCGTGAAAGTAATTAGATAAAATATACCTCCCTGAAGGGTACCCCCTAAATTGGGAGGTATA
>JASFHE010000687.1:0-3686 GCA_050123415.1 Desulfobacteraceae bacterium
ATTTCAAGATTACTTGCTGAGCGGCAAAGAAAACGCAATGTTCAGCTATCGAAATATTTTAATTATTAATGAGGCATTAAACAAGTTAGCGCTTATGGGGCGGGTCCCTGTGGCCGCCCGGTTTTATTTTCTTTAAGCCGGAATCATGTTAAGGGCATAAAATATTTCGTATGTTTTTTGGAGTGTTGTGGAATTTTGGAATGTAGAGGCAGACCTATGCCTGGCACGCCGAAGCCTTAGCGAAGGCGACTATCTGCCCTCAAGTTCGTAGGTTGGGTTAAGCGAAGCAACCCAAAAATATTCTAATCGTTATTTTAAATGAAGATCATTTATGTTTTATAGCAAACATTCCTCTTTTCATTCATCAATCAATGGGATGTTGGATTAACAACCCAAGCTACCTGGCTAAAACCAAAAACTCTTTTTGCAGATGGAGGCTATCCTTCTGTCCCTTCTGCAAAGAAAATAATAGAACAGGAAATCGAGTTCATGGCTCCGGTCAACCGTAGCAGGTTGCCTGACAATATCATTGGAAGAGATAGTTTTGAGTATGACTCAAAAGATTTTTCAACCAAGTACCCTATGGGCCACAAGCCAATAGATCACAGGATGCTCAGTCATAACAATAAAGAAGGAAAGTCGCTTCATGTTATATTTGACAGAGATACCTGCCGCCAATGCAGTCAGCTTGAAAGATGTCCTGTGAGGGCACCAAACCATCGCAGTAAAGAATATGTATTACACGCGTAATCCGTGGTGGGCGCTCCTAAAAAAAAGGGGGGCTTACTTCTCAGAAATCAATTATTGAACAGCGTTATACAAAAATTCTGTGTTGTTTCAACCAAGACCGGTAAAGCCTATCGGACTTTTATTATAGGTTATTACTGTAATAAAACTATGGTTTTTTTAGTATTTACAATTGCCTGTTTTTCCCATATTTCTTAACAAAAGTTCATTAGATCGATCAAGCGATCTAAACAATCAAAAGGTGTGACAATTTTATGTACCAATCCTATGGAACGATACAGTAACTTATTTATATGATTGTGAAATTTTATAAAAACCAAAAAAATAAAAGGATACTTCGGTGGTCTAAAATAAATATTGTTTATAATGTTTAAGGCCTCCTCGAATGTGTTAAGGGCGTCGACCCTGCATATGCTTTTTGTTATCCGTGACACAGAGTGAGAGTGTGGCTTTTCAGGGGAAAGTATTTTACCCTAATTCAATAAATATTTTAAAAGGGAGGATTTTTATGGCAAGAAAAAGTTTTCGTAAATTTTGGTTTCTTTGTTGCTTGAGCCTTTGTATGGGCCTTGTTATCGGTTTGTCCGATCAGGTCTTTGCTCAAGATAACGATCAAGAAGACGAGTTCACGCTCGAAGAAATCACAGTAACAGCAGAAAAAAGGGAAGCACAGCTACAGAAGATTCCCATGGATATCTCTGTTGTCAGACCCAGGGAAATGGATCGGCTGGGGATTTATTCTGTGTATGACATAAAAAAGATTTTGCCAGACATAGACACTGACTCTAGAGCGGATGGAACCGGATCAGGGGTCCTGGTTAGCATTCGCGGGGTTGGGGGTGGTGATACTACTCTGGCATACCCGACTAATGAAACAAGTACTGCTGTGCATATAGACGGCATTCAGTTGACTCGAGTAACCTCATTTGACAATATGTTTTATGACCTCCAGAGAGTGGAAGTTCTTAAAGGTCCCCAGGGCACACTTTATGGCCGTGGATCAACCGCCGGAACCATGAACATGATGACGCAAAAGCCAATTATTGACGGTGGGCTAAGCGGTTTTTTAACTCTTGAGGCGGGTAATTACAGCCTTTATAGAAGTGAAGCTGCTCTTAATATCCCTGTTAACAGCAAGTTAGCTTTCCGTGTTGCCGGTCGTGGCTTTGGAAGAGATGGCTATACTGACTCAGAGGAAGGTAAGAGAGAATCCAAAGGCGGTCGTTTGTCAATGACCTGGGAGCCTACTGATAAAGATACTATCACAGCAACAGTTGATGCTCAAGGCTCTGACACAACCGGTGGTTACGCTAGAAATGGAACCTATTGGGCAACTTACGGTGGAGTGAGTATTGTGCCTAACCCTTATGGTGACACCTATCCTCAGACATTAGGGCCTACAAATGTTATAGCGCTTCCTTATCAGACCTATTGGTATAAGAGCATGGGAGATTACTTACCAGGATATGTTAACACTGACACATGGGGCGCCATGGTTCAGTGGGAAAGGGAGCTTCCCTTTGCTTATGGAGTGTTGCTCTATGGTCACCGTGAAGTAGAAGAAGAAACCTCTTTTATGTGGGACATGACAGGCCTTTCTAATGTTATCTCACCACCTGACCTTGTTATAACGTACTCCTCAATGCTGTTTTCAATACAAGACTCAACTGGTGATTTTGACTCTATAGAAGCGCGGTTGCTTTCAAAAAAGACCTTAACCGCGGGAGACAAATATGAATGGGTTGTGGGGGCAATATATCAGGATGATGATGCGGCTTACAATAACCTCTGGGACTTTACGGGCGGTAGTTGGGTTACTCAGGTAAATACTGAATCAATAGGTCTTTTTGCGCAAGCCGCTTATGAGATTTTAGATAATGTAAATCTGACAGTAGGTTATCGCCGTGCGATAGATGAAAAAGTCTATAATGGCACTTATGCCATGACCGAACATGCGGTTCCTTATAACGCTGCGGAATGGAAGGAGAACACCTATAAGGTAAACCTGAACTGGAATATAACAGACAGCGTAATGACCTTTGTACAGTACTCAAGGGGTTATAAGACAGGAGATATTCAAGTTGGTGGGGACATACATGAGCCTGAGTTTCTTGATGACTATGAATTTGGTTTTAAAACCCGTTTCCTGGACAATCGTTTACAGATCAATACAACCGGATATTACTATGATTACAAAAACTATTCCTCATATGTAGCCTATCAGGTTTGCGAGATGGCATCCGATGACCCTCTCAATGGCACCATTAATCCTAATACAGGTGAGCCCTATGCATCCCCTGATGGTATCTGTGTTGATGTGGCTTCGGATCCGGCTGATTATGATCCTACTAATCCATTGCATACATATGCCGGTGGTCCTAATGGTGAGATTGATGCTGCAGATTATATTGAAAATAATGCCATATTTGTATCACCCGGTGGAGCAAAGCAGTATGGTGGAAATTTAAATATGATTTTCCTCTTAACCCCAAATGATACATTTACCTTTAACGGTTCATATACTCATAATGAGTATAAGAACTACAATCAGGGCGAAGCTATTTTAGCGATACGCCCTGATGCTGATAACATAAGGTTGGATCCGACCCAGCGGGTTGATAGAAGTGGTGAAGAATTTGGCGGGAGACCTTACCGTTTTAACATTGGTTATACCCATACAAGATCTATCGGTCTGGATCTGCTTTCCGCTAATTTCACTGCCTTTTATAATGGAAAAGACATTGATCAGATAATGCTAAGGGGTACAGACAATGTATATTATATGTCCGGTGCGCCTGATTACTGGACAGTGGATGCATCTATTACATATAACTCAAGCAAGTGGCTTCCTGATGGCATGAACTGGTCAGCCAGAATCTGGTGCAATAATCTGTTTGGAAGCGAGGAACTGAACAGCTTATATTATACTGATCTGAGTG
>JASFHE010000688.1:0-3680 GCA_050123415.1 Desulfobacteraceae bacterium
CAAAATGCTTCTTTATCTAACTATCGCTGTTTTCCAAATTAATTGTGTATTATATCTTCTTCTTTTCTCTTTTATTTTGGCAGGATTTAGGCAATATTACGATGGATGTGGGGGAAAGGACATGTAGGATCTATATTCCTCTGTGACTGGATTGGATGTATCGTTAATATTTATTCCTAAATATCTATTAGATCCAATTAACTCGTTGCGGTCATTATAACCATATATATTAAATGCCGCCTGGGTGAATGCCTGACCCGAGTTTTTAACCGATGTTCTCCTGCCAATTGCATCATACTGATAATCATATTGAGATATGAGGTTCACATTATAACTGTTCTGCACGCTTGTTTTTAAGTTTCTGTTAGGTTCATATGAATATGTAGTCGTAAGTCCGGAGTCAGTTGTCATGGACTGTAAAAGGTAAGAGTCAGGCACATAGTTATAGATAGCATTATCTGTAACTCCATCTACATTCCAGCCAACAGTCTCAAACCTGCCGGTATCAGCATCATACCCGTATGAAACAGAGTAATCGGCACCAGTATTAAATCCTGTATTTCTACCTTTTACATCAACAGTATCATATGTTCTGGTGAACACCTTATTATATAGACCGCTAATAGTTTCAGTTTCCAATTGGAGATTAGTTGGATTATATGCAAAAGTCCTTGATCCTACGGCATCTGTTATAGTCGTTTCTCTACCAAGACGGTCATAAGTGAATCCAACATCCGGGGTGGCATCCGAATAATCAATATCGGTCAATTCACCCGTATTTGGATCATACACGTATGTAGTTACCAGGGGATCAGAGCCGTCAAGCCTTGCCCATGTTCTTGTTTCCGGCTTTTGTTCGTTAGTTTATTACTATTGGTTTCCCCTATATTTTACCCACAGTCTTATTTGAATAACCGGAATAGCCTTCCTCCATAGATGCACGAACTTTATAATAATATATCTCTCCCTTTTTTACTTCTTTATCTACATAAGTATGAATATCCTTTTTCACTTTTCCAATGACATTATACGGACCGCATACATCTGTTGAACGCGTAATTTCATACACCTTCACCTTATCAGCGGCTTCATCCGGGACCTCCCATGTTAGTGTTACACTATCCGCTGATGAAGAGCCTTTAAGAGACCGTGGTGAATCCGGGCCGTCCACCCATACCCACTTTATTATACTGTAGGTATCAGGGGTACGTTTCCAGGTATATACATCGCCTATTGGAGAAACAACCGGGGGACCATACTCCTCTAATACATTTATATGCGACTCAACACCATCACCGGGAATCGGAATCTGTTGTATATTATTTTCGGGCATGGTTAGTCTGCTTCGTTCATTACCCTTTTCATCATATTGAACTATCTGCATTTGTCCAATACAATACAACTCACAATCTCCGATCCTTATATATTTCTCACAAGCACCTTTTCCTGTAATCACCCATTCCTTGCCCGGATATTTCACAGTTACCTTATAACGACCATCTCCTAGACGCCTCTCATCCACTACCCCTAACTCTAACGGCGGCTCTGTGTAGGTATTAAGAAGCTGACCAGAAAGTGTGTAAGCGTAATAAATATCTTTTTTCAATAATATATATCCATTATCAGCAGTAAATAATTCGCCCATATCAATCTTTTTTGTTATAATTCCATCATAATTTAAAAAACATTGTTGTAATGGCCTGATTCCCCCAGATAATTTTTCATAGCCACATAAAATAACGATATTATTATTTGGAAGTAGTTTAAATTCTGTTGGCCAAAAAAATAGACTATCAGTTGCAGGTAGTTCTGTTGGTTTTTTGATGACATTTTTTAATATGCCATTAGTATTATATATTAAAATTCTTCTATTCCCTTCATCACGAATTATTATATTTCCATCTTTATCAACAGCAATATCTTTTGGAAATAGTGCTGTAGTATCTTGAGGATCAAAATAGAATTGATCTGAGTTTTCTCCCCATGTACCAAGAATAATTTCCTCTGGGCCCTTCCATTCTGCAAATGAAAAAAGCGGACAAAAGATTAATGCTAGAGTAAAATGTATACAGATAAAATTTATTTTATATTTTGACATAAATATATCCTCCTGATTATTCCCATAATTTTATTCTTCCAAATCCTGTTGGATTTGAAGAAATATTTTGCCATGTTAAAATCACTTTCCGACTGAAGAATGTAGAGTTAGGGTTTACTGGATCATAGCTTGGATAGGTATATAACCTAGAACCATACGCGTGTATTATCTGATACCTTACTTGATTGCCCACTTGCATTGCATCCTCCGAATACACTATTGAAATATGGCCGCCATATCTAACAAGATCACCTTTTTTTAATTTATTTTTTAATTTTAGGCTCTCTGCCGGTTCAGTCGGGTTCGCTTTATAATAGACATTATTGTAGTTATTTTCTGTAAATAGCCCTTGAGAAGTTCTCCAAGCAGGTGGTGAAGGTATAGTAATATTCACGCCTTCCACTGTTGTTTTGCCCTCCTCCACAGACCACTGCACTAGCCCGCTGCAATCGATACCAGACCAATATGCAGTATTAAATTGCGGAAAAATATTTGCAGGCCATGGATCTGATCCGACGTCATTATTGCATTTTTCATAATAGTTTCCATTGCCAAAAGACAAGCTGTAATATTCTTGAGCGTATAAACCAGGATAATTTTTTTCACCGGTAAACGGGCATCCCGTCTGGCCATCATTGAGGTTACCCTGATAAGTATCATTTGTAACATTCGGATCATCGTACAATACCGCATCAGAAGGAGATGCATAATCAATAAGATTATAATTAATCGGGCCATTACATTGACCGTTGACTATAGTATAAAGGTTAAAACTCGTCAAAGTGCTCCGTGGAGGTGTATTTGAGCATGAAGCGACCGAATTGTTAAATTCTTCAATATTCTGTTTACCGCCAAAACAATAACTCATCCCATCCTTATGCTCTCCAGGATTTGCTGTCCCAATTGGTCCCTCACCAGTTCTTGCATACCAATTATCTGTCGGTAAAGTTCCAGTACCAATTCCAGCATAATTCTTAGCTTCTTCAATCATTGCATCAACAAAAATCCTTACCACATTATCATAAAGCTCATACAATCCTGTATCATTAACCGTATTGCCCGTTGAATTATTAATGAGATTATCCGGATTGTTATCCGGATCTGTTCTTAGAGTCTGGCCAGCTAAAACATATTTATCAACAATCTTATCTTTCCAGAAACCCGGATTACTTTCAAGGCTATAATCTTTAATTATTTTCTGGAATATCTCTCCATTCGAAGTGACATTATCATTGCCAAAGTTACTCTTGAACATGCCGATGCTATCTGCAGTTGTTGCTCCAAAATAGCCGTCCTCAGCCATCAATTCATATGCAGCATTGAGAGTTTGTTTTCTGGGAACAACCTGATTTACCAGCTCCTGGATAAAATCCACTTCCTTATCATAATTGTTATCTCCAGTTGATACTCCCTTATGATTAACACCCGTTTGGGCGACATATTTACCGTCTTCGATTACAAAATTCCCATTCGAATCTCTTTCAAGGTCACATGCAAACACCGTCTTCCCATCCAGCACTTCCTGCAGGTTTGTATTTGAATTATTCTTGATATTCCATTTTCCATCAATGAAACCTATATC
>JASFHE010000689.1:0-3679 GCA_050123415.1 Desulfobacteraceae bacterium
GAGTTGTTTGATGAACAGGTAGAGAAGACACCGGATACTGTTGCGGTGGTGTTTGAGGATAGGCAAATAAGCTATGAGGAATTGAACTTAAGGGCTAATCAACTTGCTCATTATCTTTTAAGTCTAGGAATTAAGGCTGATAATCCCGTGGGGATCTGCCTTGATCGATCATTAGAAATGGTAATTGGACTATATGGGATTATTAAAGCAGGCGGAGCCTATGTGCCATTCGATCCTCAGTATCCGGATAATCGTCTTTTATATATGTTATCCCAATCCAAAGTAACAACCGTGTTGACCCAAAAAAAATCTGGAAATCGATTTTCTAAGATAATAAGCGAAGACTTATCAGATAATAAGCCTAATCTGATTTGTCTGGATTCTGATTGGGACGTTATCTCAAAGGAAAAAAAAGAAGCGCCCGGAATAGCCGTCTCAGATAAAAATCTGGCTTATGTTATCTATACATCAGGGTCAACAGGTAATCCCAAGGGAGTCATGACCAGTCACCAGGGAATACGTAACCGTTTGTTATGGATGCAGGATGAATATCAGCTGAATGATATGGATTGTATTTTACAAAAAACTACCTTTTGTTTTGATGATTCGGTAATTGAGTTCTTCTGGCCTCTTATTACTGGTGCTAAATTGGTTGTGGCTATCCCGGAAGGACATAAGGATGGCAAGTATTTGGTCAAAACAGTTATTGAGCAGGGAGTATCAACTCTTCAATTTGTTCCATCCATGCTAAAGATATTTATCGAAGATGAAGATGTAAAAGGATGTAATACTTTAAAGAGAGTGATCTGTAGTGGTGAGGCATTACCCTATGAATTACAAAAACAATATTATTCAGCCATTGACACTACATTAAATAATCTGTATGGCCCAACGGAAGCTTCTGTTGATGTTACTTATTGGGCATGCAAAAAAAATGATAGTAATGGCATTGTTTACATTGGGCGGCCTATGTCCAATACCCAGGTTTATATTACAGACGCCCAAATGAATCCTGTTCCCGTAAAGGTTTCAGGGGAGCTTCATGTCGGTGGCATTCAGTTATCCCGTGGTTACCTTTACCGGCCTGATCTCACCGCGAATAAATTTATACCTAATCCGTTTGATATCCAATCCGGATTCAGATTATATAAAACAGGTGATTTAGCCAGATACTCTGAAGATGGTAATATTGCATATATAAACCGCATAGACAATCAGATAAAGATTCGGGGATTCCGAATAGAACTGGGAGAGATTGAAAGCTGTCTGAGGGAGATAGACAGAATAAAGGAAACAGTAGTGCTCGCGCGGGAAGATGAGCCCGGTGAGAAGCGTTTGGTGGCATACTATACATTGAATGAAAATATTGAAAGGATAACAGTAGATGAGATAAGAGGCCACATGTCAAGTCATTTACCTGATTACATGGTTCCATCAGCATATGTTGTACTTGAAGAAATACCCCTGGCACCAAATGGAAAGACAGACCGAAAGGCCCTGCCAGTACCGGGTGATGATGCCTTTATAAGGGGAGTCTATGAAGCCCCTGTGGGAGAGATAGAAGAGGCACTTTCACAAATCTGGTCAGAAGTTCTGAATGTAGAGAAGGTTGGTAGAAACGACAACTTTTTTGACCTTGGCGGGCATTCACTGCTGGCGGTTAAACTGATTGAACAAATACACCGTAAAGGATTTAATACCGATATACGGTCCCTTTTTACAAGTGCTACAATGAAGGATTTTGCCTATATAATAGGTAATAATACATCCACTTCCGTTATTGATATCCCTGCTGAATATCATTTAAATCAATTTGAAAAGAAAATAAAATTATCAACTCAACTTGATATTACAAAGAAAGTGGAGGGGAAAATATGACTTTAGGTAATCTATTAAGAGAATTAGGTAGACGATCAATTGAACTCAAGAAAAATGATAATGACCTGGAGTACAGAGGAAGTAAAGATGCCCTGGATTATGAGATCCTTCGCGAATTAAAATCTCATAAGTGCGAATTAATAGAGTGGCTGGGAGATGAAAAAAATACCTGGTGTTTACCTCAATCGATTATTACACCGGATATGCTTCCGCTGATAACACTTACTCAGGGAGAGATTGACTGTATTATTGAGTCTACACCTGGCGGTGCAGACAATATCCAGGACATCTATCCTCTTGCGCCTCTTCAGGAGGGTATCCTGTTCCACCACCTGATGAGTGAAGAAACAGATGCATATATACTGTCTTCTATAATGGCATTAGACAACCATGAGCTATTGGATAAATTTTTATCATCATTTCAGTTAGTGGTTAACAGGTATGATATACTCCGGACGGCGATATTATGGGAGAATCTTCCTGAACCGGTACAGGTAGTGTGCAGGGAAGCTGAAATCCCAATTGAGGATGTAACACTGGATCTTTCAAGAAATAATAAGGTAGATCAGATGAAGGAACGTTATACAGGCGGTAACTATCGTATTGATATCCGTAAGGCTCCCATGATACGAGCATTTATAGCAAGTGATGAGAAAACTGGCCGCTGGATATTAGCCATTTTACATCATCACCTGATAATGGATCATACGACCATTGATATTGTTTATCAAGAAATATTCAATTATATTATTAATGGAGAAGAAATCCTGTTACCTGAAGCCCTGCCCTTTAGAAACAATGTTGCCCGGACCAGGCTGGGAGTCAGCCAGGAGGAACACGAGGCTTTTTTTAGAAAGATGCTGTCTGATGTTGAAGAACCCACAGCGCCCTACGGTCTGTTGGATGTAAGAGGAAACGGCTCCGATGTGGAAGAGGCCTGGTATAATATTGATATTACCCTTAGCCATAGACTGCGAGATGCTGCCAGGAAACTGAGGGTAAGTGCAGCCAGTGTGTTTCATCTGGCCTGGGCGAGGGTGCTTGGCAGTCTGAGTAATCGTGATGATGTGGTATTTGGTACCGTGCTTTTTGGTCGCATGCAGGGAGGAGAAGGGGCTGAAAGGGTGATGGGTATGCTCATTAATACCCTTCCTGTCCGTATTGAAGTAAAAGAAGATGGAGTAGAGGAAGCAATAAAAAAGACCCATCATGTACTTGCAGATCTTCTTCATCACGAGTATGCGAGACTGGCACTGGCCCAGAGATGCAGCGGAGTTGTATCGCCAATGCCCCTTTTCTCATCATTGCTGAACTATCGTTATCTATCCATGCCAGGTGAAGGAGAAGATGATAAAAAATCAGGAATTGGGATAGAAGGACTCTATTCCGAGGAACGGACAAATTATCCCTTTGTCATGTCAGTGAACGATTTAGGTGAAGGATATTCATTAACGGCTTTGATTCAGAGCCCTGTAGATCCCAGCCAGGTATGCAGCTATATGAATACGGTACTTGAGCATCTGGCTGATGCGCTGGAGAATACGCCGCAGATGGCGATAGGAAGTATTGATGTGCTTTCGGAAGAAAAGTTAACTCAGATATTATATGAATGGAACGATACAAAAGCGGAGTATCCTGATGATAAATGTATCCACGAGTTATTTGAGGAACAGGCAGAGAAGACACCGGATGCTGTAGCCGTAGTATTTGAGAATGAACAAATAAGTTATCGGGAACTGAACTTAAGAGCTAATCAACTGGCCCATTTTCTGATAAAAGTGGGAGTAAATCCTGGTGATTG
>JASFHE010000690.1:0-3679 GCA_050123415.1 Desulfobacteraceae bacterium
GCTGCACCAATTGCTTTGAGTACATCAATTGCTGCCGGCGCCAATCTTACATATTGTTCAAATTCCCACAGGTGTTCATACAGGTCGCTTCGAATACCAAATTCATCAAACAGGTGTTTTTTAAATTCATTAACAGGTCCTTTGTCCATGTGCCTGACATCTAAAAGTATTACTTCAGGTGAACTTGATATTCCGGTTTCTTTGTCATGAAATGTTCGCCTGCCGTAAATAATTCCCGTATTGTAATAATTTTCAATCTTATGAAAGGCTGATGCATATCCTGTATTTACGAATCTGTCGATTGACGAGTATAGAACTTCACTGTTCTCACCAAGTCGCTCCAAAGCAGAGCCTTCGGTCGTAAATAGTGGTCCAACGAGAATAGACCGTTCGACTGTGTCAAGGTAGGATTTGGAAGTGAAAAATCCTTGTAACACGGCACCTATGCCGCCAACTTTACCGACTGCTTCATGTGTTACATGTACTGCTGTTGTCTCAAAGGACATAATAAATTTCCCTCCAAGTTGTTATGAGCCTTTCTTAGGGTTGTGTCTCTACTATTTCTACGTATATTATAAATAAAAGTTGGAAGAAAAACAAATTTGGAGAAAAAATGATTCATTAAAGGCCGATAAGGAGGGGGATATTGTAATGAAAATAAGAATTTTATCGACAGTAAAATAACCTATAAAAAATTTTTTATTGTCACCCCATTTTCGAACGTAAATCTCTTATTAGTCCTGATAATACAGTTGGGGCAATATCTTTTAATTCTGGTTCGGGTATTTCACTCAAAGCTATTCTATCAATAATTTCTATTACTTTGGATTTGAAAGGTTTCATTAAAGTGGAAGTTTCTTCTGCCTTATCTAAGTTGCCTTGGGCCATTTGCCTTAAATACAAAATAACATTTTTTCTTAACTCAGAGTCACTTAATTCATATACGGCTCCGCTTGGTTTCGCAGGACCATCCGGAACTTCCCGTTCCTGGAGAATATCTTGAGTAAGCCTGTAGGTTTCGGCCATCAACTGCTTTTCCTTTTCTTCGAATTGAGTATCCAATGGTGCGAGTTTTAAGTCTTCATCAGCATCGGGGCTTGGGACATATACTTTTTTTTGGCAAGTAGGGCATTTACCCCATTTTCCGCCGGCATTGTCTGACGCCTTTATCTCTTTACCACAAAATTGACAGTGAAATATTATTGCCATTTTATCACCTCTGAAGATTTCTTATTTTTCAGATTTATACTCTGCGGCTACTTCTGTCGTAATTCCTCCGCGAGGAGTAAAATTTGAACGAATTTTCATCCAGCGCGGTTTGCATGCGTTGCTTAAATCATCCAATATGTCATTAGTCAGGGCTTCGTAAAAAATGCCTTTATTGCGGTAATTTTGCATGTAAAACTTAAGACTTTTCAATTCGATACATAATTTATCAGGGCAGTATTCGATAACTATCTCGCCAAAATCCGGCTGTCCTGTGCGGGGACAGACGCTCGTAAATTCCGGGCAACTGATTTTAATACAATAATCACGCTCAGGTCGAGGATTGTCAAATAACTCAATTTTCGGCTGCTCACTCATTTTTTCGCCCTTATAAACTTATATTAGTATAATTGAAACAGAAACAAAAACAAGTAGTAATCGCGGTTTATCAAAAAAAACGTTGTCATTATAGAATTATTGAAAACCTGCTAAAAAATGTTGCATTCTATTAAAGGTTCAGATATATTTACAACTCTACTTGTGGTAGTTTTTTATAGGGGGATAGTAAATAAAAGGTATTTTAAAGTGGTTGATATTTGAAAGGAAACAGAAAATGACAAAGAAAATGATTTTCACAGTAAGTCTGGTTGCATTAACTTTATTGCTTCAATATGGATGCAATGGCCCGGAAGTTGCAGAGGAGCCGACGGATACCGCACAGATTGAAGTTGCAGTGGCGGCAGAACCGGCGGCAGCTGCTACTGAGAACGCTGAGGAATTTGTCCTGCGTGTTGATTGCGGTTCATACAGCGAATATACCGATGATGCAGGCAATGTATGGCAGGCTGACCAGGAAAAAACAGATGATAATAAATGGGGCGCTGTCTATGGTTCAGTGGTAGGTCGCAGCGGTCTGGGTATCGAGGGTTCGGATTGCCCGATTATTTATGAGAATGAACGTTATAGTATGGACGCCTATGAATTCGATGTTCCGAATGGAAAATATACTGTAACATTACATTTTGCTGAAACGTATGAAGGTATTTACGGCGAAGGCGAAAGAGTATTTAACGTTTCGATTAATGGAAAAGAAGTTCTTAAAGACCTTGATCCATATAAAGAAGCAGGTGATTTTAATACGCCTGCAGTGAAGGAGTTCAAGGGTATAGAGCCTGCAGATGGTAAGATTACAATCGGATTTACTTATGGAGTGGAAAATCCTCAAATAAACGGAATCGAAATAGTTTCCGAGTAAATAATAAGAAGATTTTGAAAAATGTCATTGCGGGTAGTCAAATGGCGAAGCAATCTTGATATAGCAGGAAAGATGAAGATTGTTTCAAACTGCTCGCGATGACATTTTTTTTATAAGAAATCTTAGTACGTATTTTTTATGAGAGCTGCATTGTGGTTCAAAAAAAGGCGATAGTTCTTTTAAGTGGCGGCCTGGATTCGGCGACGACCTTGGCGATAGCGCATGGAGAACAGTTTCAGTGTTTCGGTTTGACATTCGCTTATGGCCAGAGGCATAAAAAAGAAGTTCAAAATGCCAAAAAAGTAGCCGAGTCAATCGGTGTAATAGGACACCAAACTATAGAAATCGACTTGGCTTCTTTTGGCGGCTCGGCTATTACTGATTCGAATATCGATGTGCCCAAGGACAGAGAAAACCTGGAAAATCATAGCGAAATTCCAATAACTTATGTCCCCGCCAGAAACACAATTTTCCTGAGCTATGCTCTTGCCTGGGCGGAAGTGCTCGGAGCTTTCGATATATTCATAGGGGTTAATACTACCGACTATAGCGGCTATCCTGACTGTCGGGGTGAATTTATCACTGCTTTTGAAAAAACCGCCAATCTTGCAACCGCCGCCGCGGTCGAAGGAAAAGGTAAATACACAATCCATACGCCGTTGTTGGGAATGACAAAAGCACAAATTATTCTCAGGGGGACACAGCTTGGTGTGGATTTTTCTCTGACTCATAGTTGTTATGATCCTGATTCTGAAGGCAGAAGCTGCGGCCGATGTGATTCATGCAGGCTAAGATTAAAGGGTTTTGCGGAGGCCGGTATAAAAGACCCGATTAAATATGCTGAGAATATTTAGCGGGTGACTTTACCGCCGGTTAGGATAAAATATGATAGTAAATGAGATATTTTATTCTTTGCAGGGAGAGGGTTTCTTAGCTGGTGTCCCAGGTGTTTTTATTCGTTTAGCCGGCTGTCCTTTGCGCTGCAAATGGTGCGATACGAAATACGCATGGTCGAAAGATGCCGGTAAGGAGTTGAGCATAACTCAAATAATTGAGGAAATTCAGGATTGGCCGTGCAGGTATGTCATAATAACTGGCGGCGAACCAATGGTAAATTCTGATTTACCAGAGTTGGTTCAGGAACTAAAAAATAATCGCAAGCATATTACTATCGAGACCGCCGGTATAGCTTATATTCCTGATTTGCCGTGTGATTTA
>JASFHE010000691.1:0-3674 GCA_050123415.1 Desulfobacteraceae bacterium
AGGCGGCTGTCTTGGATTATCAGGAATATCATTTGGTTTCAGGCAGGCCTTTTCCATGCTTGCCTTTGTGATCATATTTTCTTTTTTATTGAAATATTATTCTTTCACAGTATCACATCTTGGCGCCTTCAGGCTTGAGGAGATATTGAGAACACGTATCACTACACACTGGGCAAAGGTTCCCCTTGGACATGTTATTAGTACAGGCGCCGGGGCCATTAAAAAAGTCCTGCTTGATGATGTCAAAAATCTGCATGCCTTTGTGGCCGACAGCCTACCAATGATCGGTAAAAGCATAGCCGCGCCTGTCGCGTCTCTTGCAGCCCTGGTAATTATTGATTACAGGCTGGCGCTGGTTGCTGTAAGTATATTGATGCTTGGCGCTTTGATTATGTATTTTGTTATGAAAGATGAAGCCATGCACAGGACAAACTATGAGCAGAGCCAGTCGGACATAAACAGGGCCGTAATAGAGTTTGTCCAGGCCATGCCCGTTGTAAGGACCTTTGATGACGGGACAACGCCATTTAAAAGGTATAGCGGCGCCCTTGAAAAATACAGGGTACATTTGAAGGAATGGATAGCAGCAACAGGCACACCTGCCAGGATATCCATGACTGTCCTGAGCCCCATGCCCACACTAATCGCAGTAACCGCAGTCGGAATTTTTTATATTATACAGGGCAGCCTGGATTTTACCCGGTTTATTGCCATGCTCCTGGTCAGCACGGGCATGGCGGATGCCCTGATGCCTCTGATGTGGGCAAGTGAATTTATTAAAAAATCCCGGGCGGCTGCAATCAGGATACATGAGGTCATGGATATCCCCGAACAAAGAGAGGCTGCATCTTCTGACTCTCCTGAAGGACATGATGTTGTGTTTGATAATGTTTCCTTCAAATACAATGAAAAGGATAACTATGCATTAAGGAATGTCAGCTTTTCTGTACCGCAAAATACAGCGACAGCGCTGGTGGGGCCGAGCGGCGCCGGTAAGAGTACCATCGCTAGGCTTATCCCCAGGTTTTGGGATGTGACGGAAGGCAGCATAAAAATTGGAAACATGGACATAAGGGATATTGATACTGCCCTGCTGATGAATATGGTTTCATTTGTTTTTCAGGATACCTTTTTATTCAATGACACCATTGCAGACAATATCCGGATTGCAAACGACAGTGCAACTGATGAAGATATAATAGCGGCAGCAAAGGCGGCACAGATACATGAGTTTATTATGTCGCTTCCGCAGGGATACGAAACAAAGGCGGGAGACAGGGGGGCTAACCTGTCGGGAGGTCAGAAACAGAGGATTACAATTGCCAGGGCCATCTTAAGAAATGCGCCCATTGTTGTGCTTGACGAGGCAACCGCCTTTGCTGATCCTGAAAACGAAGAAGAGATAATAAAGGCCCTGTCAAACCTGATGAAAAATAAAACAGTCATTGTGATTGCTCACAGGCTGCATGCAGTAAAGGACGTTGAGCAGATACTGGTTTTTGACAGGGGAAGAATATCGGAGACAGGAAGTCATGATGAACTGATCAAAAAACAGGGGGTATATGCGGGGCTGTGGCGCAGTTATGAAAAAGCGCAGAACTGGGGACTCTAGTATTTATTAAGGGGATTGCATAATGCAGAAAGCAGGATTTTCATCAGTATACGAAATCTACAAACTCACCCTGGAGTTTGCAGGAGAACGTGCAGGCAGTTTTAAAAAAAGCCTGCTTTGTTTTTTTGCGGCCTTTGTGTCACAGGGGCTTGCGCTGGGTATGTTTTATCCCCTTTTAACAGGTCTGTTTGCCGGGGATATCATAGTCCCTGATGTGCTCACCTGGCTTGGATTAATGATATTTTTCAGCATAATATCCCTTGCAGTAAAATGGAAGGCCCATGATTTTGATTATACCGGTAATATCGTTGATATCACCCATTCCCTCAGGACAAGGCTCGGTATACGGCTCAGGATGATGCCTTTGCAGAAACTTTCGTCATGTAAAACAGGGGAGCTTAATTCCATATTCTCAAGCAATGTTGATGAATCAGTACTGCTTATGGGTATGGTGGCCGGTGTACTTATGCAGTTGTTTGTTGTTCCTGCTGCAATAATCGCGGTTACCTTTTGCGTTGATTTCAGGCTGGCCCTACTGATGCTCCTGTTTTTCCCCTTTGCAATTCCGCTTTATTACAGGGCAAGAAAACTCGGCATTCATGAAAAATCGGAATTCAATCGTGCAAACGCGGAACTTGAAGCGGGGTTTATTGAGTATATCCAGGGATTACCTGTTTTAAGGGCTGTAAACAGAACCGGTATAAATGCAGAAAAACTTCAGCAGGCCATAGGGCATGTAAGGGCAGTACAGAAACAGGACCTGTATAAATTACAGTTGCCATTCGTCATGCTGGGTATTTTGATCGAAACACTTCTCCTGGTTATCCTCTTTGCCGGGGCCATGTTTGTTGATGCCGGATCCATGGAACCGGTGACACTGGGCGCCTGTCTTGTTATTGTGGCAAGGCTTACGGAACCCCTGTCGATTTTTATCGGCATAATTCAACTGTTTGACCTGATGGATTCCGCATTTAAAAGGATAAGGTCCATACTGGAAACAGAATCTCTTGAGGTCCACAAACCTGTTCAACGTCCGGATAAATTTGATATCGTGTTTAAGGGTGTATCCTTTACCTATGATAATCAGCGCTCGAAAGCCATAGAAAATATGAGCTTTTATATGCCTGAAAAAACCATGACTGCCATTGCAGGGCATTCCGGATGCGGCAAGACAACATTGACCAGGCTTATCATGAGATACGCGGATATCCAGCAGGGAAGCATCAGGATAGGCGGGGCGGATATAAAAAATATGAATCCCGATGACCTGATGAAATATATATCAGTTGTGTTTCAGGATGTGTACCTGTTTGATGACACGATTATGAACAATATAAAAATGGCAAATCCGGATGCAACTGATAAGGAAGTGGAAGATGCCGCGCAATCAGCATACTGCCATGAGTTTATATCCTCTCTGCCTGACGGATACAATACAAAGACAGGTGATATAGGGGGAAATCTGTCAGGAGGAGAAAAGCAGAGGATAAGTATAGCCAGGGCAATCCTGAAAAATGCTCCAATTGTTATCCTGGACGAACCCACCGCAGCCCTTGATACTGAAAGTGAGGCAGCAGTACAAAATGCAGTAAGCAGGCTTGTGGAAGATAAGACAGTGATAGTAATTGCCCACAGGTTATCTACCATCGCAGGGGCGGACAACATACTGATTATGGATAATGGCAGGATAATAGAGAGCGGAAAACATGATGAACTGATCAATAAAAGAAGCAGGTATTTTGATATGTGGTCAGCACAGCAAAGGGACAAAGAATGGCAAATCGCTGATTAATACCTGAAAATAGAAGAAATTTACAACCTCGCCCCCGGTCCTGATGCCGGAAGACCTGCCTGAAGTATCAAGGTTTGAAATTATTAACTGTATATTTGAACAAAAAGTAAAAGGAATGTTCATGCAGGATGTATGGCATACGTAATCAGTAATATCCGGTTAGGTTCTTGCATAATATAAAGAAAGTGGTGAAAAAAATCATTTTAATAAAGAATTTTCTTGACAAATAGTAAATAAATTTTGCGGCGACCTGCAATAACCTAATTATTA
>JASFHE010000692.1:0-3652 GCA_050123415.1 Desulfobacteraceae bacterium
ATTCAGGAGAAAAGGCAGATCTGCCTTTTTTCCTGAATGCTTTATGGTCCGGGATCATTTCCTGATACGCGGGGTATTCTGTCGAAGGTAAACAAAACTGGATATTCTTCAAATTATTCCCTATTTATCGTTATGTTGCGAGTGGACCTAACCCACTGAAAGGATTTGGTTTTCGGCGATCGCATTAAGATAGTGTAAAATATGAGTAAAAATCATGAGTTACCTTATAATCCAAAAAGATTGAGTTATCGAGTTGCAACATAAAAAATCGGTATATTTTGGTCATGTTTGTTCACAACTTGTGTCCCTGTCAGGCCTAAAGACAGTCCAGCCAGGTCATAATGTCAGTACCTCCACTCCATTTAAGAAGGTCCTCTATTTTAGGATCGGAGGTTATTGCGGATTTCATATATTCAACGAATCGTTTCTGTATTATCTGCCGCCGGGATAGATCGAGGTGAAGATAGATAGTAGTGGACTGGATATGTTCATGTCCCAGGTGATTCTTTATATCTGTTATGGGTGATCCCTGATAAAGCATGTCTACAGCCCTTGAATGTCGGAAACTGTGAACCGGGTTGATGTTTTTCAGGCGTTTTGGAGACAAAGCCAGGGAGAGGTATTTTCTACAGATGCGGTAGATGCCATGGCGGGTGATTTCTTCCCTGCGTTGATTGATAAAGAGTCGTTGCTGATAACTGGGTTTGGGTTCGGGTCGGTAGTTGTTTATGTAGATAGTAAGCAGTTGAGATGTTTTTGGTTCAAGTTTGATCAGCCTGAAACGATTACCTTTTCCCAGGATGTCCAGGGTTTTTTTCTGTGGATTGAAGTAGTCGAGATTGAGTGTTGCGATTTCAGAGGCCCTGGCCCCTGAGTCGTAGAGGAGATGAAGCATGGTGTAATCCCTGAAGCCGTTATTTGTTTTGAGATTAACAGCCTGAAAGACTTTAAATATTTCATCCTGATAAAGGAACCCGATCAGGGGTTTCTGAGTTCGCTTCTGAGGGATGTTTAATATCCGGTCGGCGATTTCTCTGTATTGCGGAGATTCCATACGCAGCATTCTTGCAAAGGATTTGAGAGAGGCAAGCCGCTGATTGCGGGTCCTGGATAGATTTTTGTGTTTTTGTTCAAGCTCGTTGAGGAAGGCCAGGACAAGGTCGAAGGAGATATGATCAAGACGGAGCGATTCGATTTTAATGTCATGGTATTGGGCAGCGAACGGCAAAAAGAGCCTGAAGGCATCCCGGTATGTTTTGATGGTGTGTGGACTGACTCCCTTGATCTGGGACAGGTAGAAATTGAAGAACCTGTGTATAAGGGGAGCAAGCTTCATCATCTTTTCCTTTTCTGCCACAGTGTAAAATCAACGAGGTTTTTACGGCTTTTAGCATCCGCTACCTTGAGATAAACTGCGGTGTGTTTGTAATCGCTGTGTCCCATGTAGGCAGCCAGTATGGGCAGTGCGTACTGGGAGGATTCTCCTCTTTCCTTGATCTCTATCAGTGTATTGACAGCAAAAGAATGCCTTAAACTATGGGATCTGGGCGGATTGAAGTTCACGTTGCCTATGATCATTCTGGGTTGTTTCAAACCCATGTCCCTGACAGCCTGATGGAAGGCATTTTTAACCACTGTAGCGCTCAGCGGCTTGTCCCTTCTGCCTGCAAGAAGATATGGGTTGTTATCATCGGGCCTTATGGTTTTACGGGCAGAGATATAGTTTTCGATCTGTGTGATAATGGATTCAGGGAGAGGAATGAGCCTGTCTTTTTTAAATTTGGTTTTCTCGATGTAGATTGTAGCCTCATCGGGACGGTAATTATGTTTTAAGAGCCTTACAGGTTCCGAGATTCTCAATCCACAACGGGCCATGAGGGTAAGAGCGAGATAGATAGCCATATCGGTCAGAAAGCATGCCTTGTTTTTCCGGATTTTTTGGCAGCATATTTGGAGTAACTGCTGGACCTGTAAAGGAGAGAACACAAAAGGGACGACGATGTTTTCTTTTAAAGGAGGGATATCCTCCAGGGGATTTCGGTCTGTTATGTCCCGGCGCATCAGAAAGTTGAAGAAGCCCCTTATGGCGGTAACGGCATTGTTCACAGATGCGGGTTCCAGGGTAAGTTTTGATCTCATCTCAAGAAAAAAGGCAGGTTGGAGAGAATCCCGATCCGCCCCGGATTGTATGAGATATCGGTCAAAGACAAGCAAATGATACCTGGAGGGCATGGGATTGTATCCCAGGCCCTGCCGGTAAGTGATATATTCATCGAGTTGCCGGGACAAAAAACTTTCAAATGGTTTCATTTAAAATGACCTTTCGCATCAGTTCTGTATCTATGTAAAGATATCTTTGCGTGGATTCTATATTTTCATGCCCCATCATTTCCTTGATCTCATATATGGACCTGCCAGTAAGAAGCAGGTTCCGGGCATAGGAGTGCCTAAGTGCATAGGGAGAGGAAGATAGTCCTGCCTTTTTCATGGCCTCTGAGATATAAAAGGAGACATGATGGGATCTGATCGGCCTGTATGGAGCATAACAGGTTAAAAAAAGTTCCCTGTGAACTGTCTTGGGCCTGACATTAAGGGCATATGCGGCAATGGCCTTGAGGGTATTTTCCGGGATGGGCAGGATGACAGGTCTATTGGTCTTTCTTTGCGGCAGGGTGAGTTGGCCTTTTTTAAACGAGACATCATCAAGGGTGATTTGACTGATCTCGATGGGCCTCAATCCCAGGGAACAAGCCAGGTGTATCATGGCATAGGTCCGAATCCGGGATGGGACGTCCGGTTTGATACTGTTAAAAAGCATTTGGATTTCATCGGATCTTAAAAACCTGGGCGGATTTGTGCGGGTAAGCGCTCGCGGTCCCGCCAGCATGGGAGCAAGATCTTTATCCAACATCCTGCGGTTGTTATAGAGATATTTAAGAAAGCCCCGCAGGTGACTCAGGTATCCTGTACGGGTAGATACAGCAAATGGTTTGATAAACTCGACCATAAAGGCATCGAGATGTTCAACCTTGAGGTTCGGGAGATTAACCCGGTGATGTTCGAGATATGAATGAAAGGAAGCCAGGACCCTTCTTGAGGTAAAAAGATAGTTTTTCCTAAACGTTTTGGTCTGATCCAGATAAATAAAATATTGTTCATAGATATCAGGCAAGGGGACCTGGTAATTGGGCATCATCAGAGGTTGTTCTATGCGGCCCTTTTCATGCAGATACATGGAAAGGCTGATGATCGGACCGGCGCTCATAATCCCTGTGTGCCTGCGAAAGCCGATGAAAGTCTCAAGGGCGAACATATCGCAGATATTTTTCCGGATAACGAAGAAAAGAAACTCGATCAATACATGGACCTCGCGTTCCCTTTGCCTGGTCTCCTTCAGGGTTATCGCAGGCGTAAGCCCTACAAGGTAATCCAGGATGGCTCGCAGCAGATTCCTGGTATCTTCATCGGCCATCTTCATCCCTCCAAAGGGACTGCCGGACAAGAGAAGTGATCCGGAGCCGGCCTTCTTCCCGAACCGGCGCTGACTTCCCGACCGGTGTTTCCGGGAGAGACAGGACCTGAAACAGGTTTCCTTCAAAGGCAATTAAATCCTTTTCTATAAGGTTATCTCTGGCAGCGATATAATCCTCCA
>JASFHE010000693.1:0-3650 GCA_050123415.1 Desulfobacteraceae bacterium
TTATTAGGTGTATCAATCCTTTCACAGAGCACATCAATTATTTCTGTTAATACTACCTCCCGTGCAACAAATATTACCTTTAAATCTTCCAACTCACATTGTCCGGGATTATACCTGTAGAGTTCAAGCTGCCTCATGTTGATCTCCTTTTTTAAAAGGCATAATAACGACACCACCAGTCGCACAGTGTTTTGGAAATAAAAGTATATGTGCCTGCCTTGTCAGAAAAGGTAATATAAAAATCATTTATCAGGTCTGACATCAGCCTGTTAAATCCATCCTCTATCTTAATTTCTCCAATGGACTTGTTGTATAAGATCCTAAGCTGTTTTTCTTTTACTGATTTTGGGAATGCAAGAGCGATTTCTTTCAGAATACTTTTTGCTGCGGCTTCATTTACTGTGTCGTAATCTCTCAATCTGTCATAGTAATGTTGAAAATAGACTTTGTATTCAGGACCTATGAAGCGTTTTGAGTACAATTCTTGAATCTTACGTGGTCCGATCCGGTCTGTACCGTTTGCCTTTTCAATTGCTATCATTCCTACAAACATCTGGATAAAATAGGGAATTGGCGCCCCTATTGATTCCAGTATTTCCAGTTGTGTTGTTTTGCTTAGAGTGATTTTTTTTGATTCCAGTAACTGTTCAAGGAAGTCCTTTGCTCCTTCCTGGCTTAATTCGCCTATAGGGACCCTCTGAAATTCATTAAATGAATCTATCACATTGAGTTTTGATAAATAATTTTCGATTCCAATAGATCCGCCTACAAGAAACCGGCAATTATGAAGGCCAATATTTGGATCGGTTCTTATTTTTCTGAACCAGTATAAAAAAGTTTTTGTCTCAATATCCGGAATATTGTTATCTTTGAATAAATGCAGCATAACCGGCAATTCATCAATAATTATAAGGAGCTTTTCTTTGTCGTAACCTTTCAGAAAGCGTAATAATTCTTCGCCTTTTTCCTGCCAGGCTGGACCAATTTTTTCTTTTAGTTTTATCTTAAGATTTACATCCCAACCACCGGAGACCTCAAATTCGTTAATCAGTCCCCTAAACCATTTGATCCCCTTTTCCCATCCGGAAGTTAAAAAATTTCGGATATGCCTGTCTGACATTAGGGCATCCAGAAGTGCTATTATGAAATTAACAGGCGCCCGTATGGATTCAGCATCCACATGAATTGATCGCCATCCTTTCTTTGGATGGTCAATAAGGCGATACATAAAACTTGTCTTTCCATATCTTCGTGGCGCAGCCAATAGGATGTTATTCCCGGATTCAAGATATTCCCATACAAGTTCGATAAGCTTTTCTCTGTTAAAAAAATCTTCCCCTCTTGCTGGCGGCCCAATAATATTTTTTATCATTTTTGCCCTTTTTTTGTTGTACAACGTATTTAGTATACAACAAATTTGTTGTATGTCAATCAATTTATTTTAAGGTTTTATTGTGGCAGGTATCTAATTGAAATATTAGAGATAAATAGCTTGACCTCGTTGATAAAAAACGGAGCAGAATGAAACATAGGATATTTTTAAGAAGCATGAGTGTAATTACGCAGATTATTAACTCTTATTAACTCATTTTTTCAGACCCATCTTATACAAAGGCGCCGGAAGCTGTTCGGTGGTAACATATATACTTGAGCCGTCCCTGCCAAAACAGATAGATTCGGCCTGCCTCATGCGAGGCACTATAATTCTTCCCGGGGAACCGGTAAGAACATCAGACCATCTTTTTGATGGTTTTTTCTTATAGTAAAAAGCACTGCCATAGGTCAGGACAACAGCAGACAAACCATCTGCTGAAATATCCATAGCTGTGGGTTGGCCGGGATTTACTCCAAAATCCATTATCTCATCTGTTATTTGAGGCAGCGGCGTTATTTCTGTTATTTTTTTAGCAACAGCATTTTTTTCTCTTGTTAAAGGAAGTTCATAAAGGACAGGAGGAATATCTCTTTTACTTAACAGTAATATTTTTCCGGTCTCTGTATCAACTGCAACTGATTCGCAATCACGGGGGCCGTCCTGATATGTATAGGTAATACTCCATGAAGGTTTTATGGATAAAGAAGAAGTCCCTGTTATTTTCTTTATATCCGGCTCTTCAATAAAATGTAAAAAGCATTTACTTCTTTTTGCACGGTTATCGCCCACATCCGCGATGAGAATATATGGTTTTCCTTCATACTCAAAGGATGCAATATCTTCCCAGTCGTTGTTTGAAACACCCTGAATAGCCAAAGTACCAAGCACCTTACCCTCTGTATTGAGAGCATAAACAGATGCGCTGTTCCCACTGTCATTGATTACCCAGAGGATATCTTTATTAATCCGGGAAACAGCAATTCCGCTTACTTCACTGAGGTTACTGTCAATAATTGTTCCGGAACGTGTAGTAACGGTGCCTTTTGGCTGAGATCCCATATGGGCACATGATGCCGCAGTTGAAATAAAAAGCAGGAAAATGGTTAATGACTTAAATAAATAATAAATGATTTTCATGTGGTCTCCTGTTTTAGCTTTTCAAGGTTTTTTCCTGCTTCGGGATTGTGATCCAGTTCAAACTGCAATTCTTTACAGGGATAGTCATTACATTCAATACATGAATTGTAGTTATTTTCAATACAGCATTTACGCATTTTTGCATGTGTTGGTGCAATAATAAGAATGTCTTTTATCAGCTTTGCAACCGTCACAGATTACATACTCCGGTTTTACTTCAGCATTATATATTTCTGCCAGCTCTGCTGCAACCTTTGCTAACTCTACAGGATTTCCGGATTGTGTTGCAATATAGCTATTGCATTTTGAACAATCAATTCCGCAATAGGCGATCATGTTTTTTCCTTTCTGAATGGCACAACCATAATTTTTGTATCGTTAATATGTTATATTTATTTGAACAGGTTAAAAAATTCAACAGGATCATAGAAATATTCAGCTAAAGCTTCCCGGGTGTAGCATTGCAGGGAGTATGATTTGTAATGCCTTTCGGGCTTGGCAGGGGCCGGAGCCAGTTCAACAGGTTTAATTTTTAATACTTCAAGATGAAAATGATCAAATTGCCAGCCATACCGGTTTAACTCGTCCCTGTTCATAAACCTCGCAATCGGCATTCCTGCCTCAATTGTATCATCAACCGAAACCTGTATTCCCGCGATATGTTCATAAACCGACCAGAAAGTCGTCTCATTAATCCTGTGTTCGATAATAAGCTGGGCGTAGGGACCGTCATCTCTCCTGCTTATCACTTTACCCTTTGCAATCGTCAGGATGGGTTCATCATAATAATTCTCTGACGGCCGCATAATATCAATGCCGGCATGAAAATGGCCCGGGATACCTGGGCGGTACTTTCTCCAGACCCCGAATTGACCGATTTCCGTCAGGCAAATATCATTAATAGAAAGCCCTTTTCCTGTATGCACCGGAAGAGAGATATCATAGGCAGATACTGATAATGAAAAGAAAAAAATGAATAATATGTATAAAGTTTTCATTATGGAATCTATTTTACTTTTTAGGGAATCGGCAATTACGAATATACCGTATTAGGATAGATAGCTATATCCCACCACGGCAGATCGGGTGACCGCTGGAGTTTTTTCTCAAGGTCTGATTTTTTATCCCCGCAAACCTT
>JASFHE010000694.1:0-3649 GCA_050123415.1 Desulfobacteraceae bacterium
TGGAAGTTAGGTGGGCTCCCTCGAATAGGCATAAAGCCGAGCTTGATGGGGGGAAAATTCGGAAGCTTCAGCGGCTGCAAGGAACCTCTTGCGCTGTTTTACTGGAAAAAGGCAAAGTCGCTGAAAAAATTAGCGTGTTTGGAGGAAAGAATGAAAAAGATCGCGAAAATGTTTCTTTGCCTGGCCCTGCTCGGCGCGGCCCTCTCCTTTGTGATGGCCCCGACCAATGCGCAGGCCGCCTGGGGCTTGTACGAGGTGACCATTACCGGCGCTGGCTATTGGAGTGGTTACTCCGAATCGTTGGAATGGCAAAAGCAGATTTACGTCTCCTTCACCTATGACGGAAATTCATGGATACGCTATTCGCGCGGTGACATTGGCGACATCAACCAGCAGTTGGCCACGGCACTGACCGCCCTGAGCAACGGCGGCTTGGCCCAGATGTTTTTTAACAATGATTCCGGCTACCTGGAAACTGGCACTTTTTCTAGGATAGTTGCTGGCGAATAAGCTGCATGAAGGTCGATTGGGCTGATGGCTTGCTAGTGTTATAGGCCAAAGGCCTTTTTAGATAGCTCCTTGGAATTCCAAGGGGCTATCTCATAAACTGCCCGCCAGGAAATTAACATTGACGGTAGAGATTATTTAAAAGATCTTTGAATCCATATTTGGATTCAAAGATCTTTTTGTATTTAGCCAACTCCCCGAGTCACCAAGCTGCCCTTTCTGGGTCCGAGCTTTCCCGTTTACTTATTAATTTATGTATATTAGAATAAATATCGGAAGGTTTGGCCCAGTGATTCCAGACTGAGTGAATAGTTTATCAGAGTCGATATCCGGCATAAAATTGAAGGGCGGCGTTTAAGACTATCGGTGTGAAATTTAATGGTCAGGTAAATTGATCGTTATGCTCATACAAAACTTCGAATATCGAGCAGAGCATATACATGGAAACATCCCCATATAGCGTTAAAACGATTTTTAGCAAAAACTTGATTTTCTGGGAATGTTTGTTCTTTTTCCTGGGGTGGTTTCTGTTTATTGGCTATCCAATTTTATTTGTTGATTCCTGGCGCTATCTTGCCTCGGCTATCTACCTTGGCACCAATCAAGCCGCCTCTGTATTTGCCTCTTATGTGCTTCGAATTCCTGTTATCCTGTTTGGTCCTTGGGGATGGGCCCTAAGCCAGGGCCTAATGCTTTCATATCTCCTGCAGGCCTCTTTTCGCCAGCTTGGGCTTAACAATAAATGGACCGTACCCATCCTTTTCGTGACATCTCCCATAGGTGTTGCAGCAGCCACAGTGCTGACCGATATTTTCTGTTTAATAGGATTATTATCTTTATATCTTATCCTTTCTGGATCCCGTTCCTGGCTTGTTTTATCACTTTTCAGTCTCTCTTTTGTGGCCCATTTTGGCAATATGCCTCTTTTCATTGTTTTAAGCTTTCTCTATTGGCTCTTGTTTGCCAGAAAAAATAAAAAGATAATAATCCGAATATTGTTAGCCATGTTGGCAGGGGTGCTGGCCGTTGTCTTGGTCAACTGGAAATTGGAGGATCAGCCGCGCCTAACTGGTAATAGTGGATGGATTTTCCTTGCAAGTCGCATACTAGCCGATTCCCCGAAATTGTTTGATGATTATTTGGAAACACATCCTAATAGCGCTTGGGCAGCCGGACACAGCACATTTCATAACGCAATTGACAAAATTGATTCCCAGAGCAAACGTATCGCTACTATATTATGGGATAAACATTGCCTATTCCTAGGCATGCGTGGTCCCCGTAACATAGCGCGCGAGGCAAAAAGTTTCGTATTTTTCTCAATAATAAATTATCCTGGTTTGATGATAAAATATGCCCTGATAAATACTTGGAACTTCCTCAAAGAACCCGATTATATTCATGCCTTGCTCCGGGATCGTACGCCCCTTGACCATCAAGTGGGCACCGCGTTTACCCAAGACATGGAAATGGCGAAAAATTCACTGCAATACTCAGGCCGGCTGATTTGTCTTGTTTCACAAGATTGGTACATTTTTTGGTATTACACTTCCTTGGCCGCCTGCCTTGCCATGCTTATTTATTTTCTGGCATTCCATAAAACTTCCTTGGACGACCCTGTTTTTCAGTTTTGCTGTTTTTCCAGCTTGGCCTTGTTGCTTAACGCCGTTTTCATGTCCAATCTTTCGGGAACTTTTGGACGATATCAGATCCGGGTATTACCCTTGATCACTATCGTTTTATGCTCATGCTATAAACCGTTTATTGCTAAGAATATTAAACCGTAGACACAAAATGGTTAACCTTAATAAACGAAGCCACTTCGCGGGCAGGGTATTGACTCTGCCCTTGACCAAGGGGCTGCTATGCGCCCCCTTGGAACCCCAGCATTCGGTAACCCCGGGGCAACCCCCGGGGTATAAGGAATCTAATTAAATCGACCACAAATATTTTAATTTGGCGATATGTTAGTCAAAATTAACTCTAACATAAATTATTTTCGGCTTTGGCGGAGTCTTTTTGTAAAGCCCTTGAATTACCTTTTAATATGGCTTGTTATCCTGATCGGCTTACCCTCGCCCGCCTATTGTCTAGAACAAATATTTTCCATGCCCAAAGTGACGAACAAACGCCTGGAAGAAGCCGTGGTGGCCTTGAAAAGCCGTGGTTTGGTTGTTCAGGTGACTCCAGGCGACAAAACAGATCTATCTTACAAATCTAGCATTGTGTACCGTCAATCACCCAAGCCCGGCGCCATGGCGAACAAGGGCGACAAGGCACAACTTTGGGCCTATCAATCTTCCAAATGGACCAAGCCGGCCGTCAGCATTCCCTCCGTCCTGAATTTGGAGGTCGAAACCGCCAAGAAAATGATTTCAAAGGCCGGGTTGAAGCTGGGCTCCATCCAATTTTGGCCGGGCAACAAAGAGAAGATGGATGGCCGGGTAGTCGTGCAATACCCCCTGGAGTATTTGCTGGCCGAAAAAGGCTCCCGCGTGGACCTGATGGTTTATGAATATGATCCTTCCCTGCCTAAAAATTTAGTCGTACCCAATGTAGTCAATCTGGACAAGCAATCAGCGGAAAGCAGCTTAAAAAAGGCGGGCTTTAAAAAAATAAAAACTCACAGCCGCGCCATAAAAACTCCCCGGCCAGAACAAGACGGCAAAATAGCCCGTCAATCCCCCCGTGCCGGGGCCAAGATTATGAACGATAAACCAATCACGCTGTACGTATATCAATATGTCAAACCGGCTCCCATGGTTAACGTGCCCAATGTAGTGGGAAAACAGAATAAAGAAGCCGTCCGGATACTCCTGGGCCTGGGCCTGCGCCCCATTGTACAGGTTCCGCCGCATGGACGCCCAAGGAACGATAACCCAGATGCCGAGGTAGTCGTACAGATTCCTCCGGCCGGCACCAATGTAAAACCCGGGCACAAGATCAGACTGAGCCTAAAACCTGCCATGACGGACATACTGCCGGGCATTGCCTTGGCAAAACATCGTGTTACACCCGGAAGCTTGGTAATGGTACGCTACAGCATACCACCTGAATCTGCCAGGCTGGGTTGGTTGCGGGTATGCCCCTGGGATGACCTTGCCTGCCGATCCACGGTCGGACAAAAATCGGCTAAGCCCCT
>JASFHE010000695.1:0-3645 GCA_050123415.1 Desulfobacteraceae bacterium
CTGTAAGGGATACTGAAGCCATATAATTTCATGAGAGGTTTAAAGCCGTCAGGTCGCTCCCAGAATTCGGCGCCGACTCCAACTACAAGATCTTTACTGTTTTTGTTAATATATTTCCCAAGATCGCTTATGCTTTTAATCCCCAGCTCTTCAGCCTGATTTTTTCTCATAAGCAATGTATATGTATTGTTGAACGCGACCGGGTCGAGCCATACAAGTCCTTTTGCTTCATCTGTTTTTTTTACCCATTGGTAGCATTTATCACGATCAGTCATAATGCTTTTATCATTTTGCTTATGATATATTGTGTAAGCTGTTCCTGTATATTCATAGTACAGGTCGATCTGCCCCTTCGCCAGAGACTGACGCGCAACAGTAGAACCGACACCTGTCCTCATTTCCACCTTAAAGCCGTTCTTCTCCAGAAGAATTTTTGCTATCTCGGAAAGAATATACTGCTCTGTAAAATTTTTTCCTCCCAGCACTATTTTCTTTTCTGCACAGGTAACAGTCGAAAAGGATGTGAGAGTAAACAATGCAAGGGAACCGCAAAAAAATATCTTTTTAAAATTAATCATGTTTTTTCCTTTTGAGCCGTTTCATTCATTAAGCCTGAGCCCCTTTGGTATTATAAAAAGACCAAGGAGTTCACAAAAATAATCAGCGAAAAGGGCAAGCAGGGTGGTGGGTATCGCGCCTGCCAGGAGTTTGTCCATTCTCATAAGAGAAATACCAGTAAATATATGATCCCCAAGCCCTCCGGCGCCTATCAGAAAGGCGAGGGCGGCTGTTCCGATGTTTATTATCAGGGCAATCCTGAAGCCGGTAAGTATCACCTTCATTGCATTTGGTATCTCTATCTGGAAAAGAATTTTATATTTAGGCATCCCCATTCCTCTGGCAGCATCAATGATCCATGATGGAACCGAAGAAATCCCTGCGAGTGTGTTTCTTGCTATTGGCAGTATGGAATATATACACAGTGCAAAAACAGCGGCCTTAAAACCTATGCCGATAAAACTCATTGCTATGGCGATAACTGCAAGTGAAGGGACAGTCTGTCCGAGTCCTACGATATACATTACAATTCCCGAATATTTTTTAAATCCGGGCCGGGTAAATATGATTCCTGTAGTAATGCCAATAAATGCCGCAATAGTCATGCTGACGAGTACCATATTAATATGCTGGTATATAAGGTTTAAGGTAAAATGCATCTCAAATGGATCGGAAAGGTATTTTAGTAAACCCGCCCTTTCAACAGATACACCTGCAGCCAGCAGTATTAAAATAAGAATAAATCTGTATGCCTTTGCTGTCATTGTATTCATTTGTTCAGCTCTCTTGATACAAGAAGTCCCCTGGAAGTTAACAGCCTCTCAATAAGGGCCATGAACAGATCAACAAATATCGCAAGGAACGCGACCAGTACAGCGCCTGCGAGTATCATCTCTTCATATACCCTGGCAATACCCTGTTGTATAAAAATCCCCAGTCCTCCCGCTCCTATATAGGCGGCGATCGCAGCTATGCCTATATTCATTACCGCTGCTGTCCTTAAGCCCGCTATGATAACCGGGACAGCCATGGGGATTTCTATCTGCTTCATTCTCTGCCAGCTTCCCATTCCGATTCCCCTGCCTGCTTCAATCAGGGATGGAGGTACGTTTTTAATGCCCGTATAGGTGTTTCTGATAATGGGCAGCTGGCTGTACAGGACAAGGGCTATAACAGCCGGAACCTTTCCAAGGCCATGCCCGAATACGGATAAAAGAGGAAGCATGAGCCCGAAAAGGGCAATCGATGGTATTGTCATAAGAATGTTTGCTGCTCTTATAACTTTAATCGCAACCCGCTCATTTCTTGTTATAAAGATGCCGGCAGGAACAGCGATTATTGTAGCTATAAGGACGGAGAAGAAAACGATCCATATATGTTCCAGTGTCAGGGACCAGCACCTGTCTGAATTTTTATATATAAACTCCAGGACACTCATGACGTTGACTCTTATATTCCCGCAATACAGGTGTTATTATTCATCATTTTCTGCATATATGCTCCTGATACATATTTGAATATCACGGTAGCTGATGGTTCCCGATATAGTGCCCTGACTGTCAACAACAGGCAGGTAACTTACTTTGCTCAACAGCATGTGTGAAAGCACGTCCCTGAGACTTTCCTGTTCCTCAACAATCCTTGAGAAGGTTATTAATGCATTCTTTACTTTTGTGTCGGCACCTTTCAGGCAACATTCATCCACATACCCAATTGGATTTCCCTCATCAAGGACTATCAGGGAATCAAGATTGTCTGCCTTTATTTTTTTTAAAGCCTCCAGAGTGTTATCTTCTGCATGAACAGTATTTACAGAAACTCTTTTTGCAGCATCACGGGATTTTAAAAGGGCAAGCAGCTTGAGAGTACGATCAGAACCCACAAAATCGGATATATATTGATTTGCCGGCCAGGTGAGGATTACCTCCGGTGAATCGTACTGAATGAGACACCCTGCCTGAAAGATGGCTATCTTATCGCCCATCTTGATTGCCTCATGGATGTCATGGGTTACAAAGGCAATAGTCTTTTTAAGTTTTTTCTGAACCGCAAGGAATTCGTTTTGAATCTCCTCCCTGTTGATGGGATCAATGGCGCCGAAGGGTTCATCCATTAAAAGGATATCAGGATCAGCGGCAAGACATCTTGCGACACCGATCCGCTGCTGCTGCCCTCCTGAAAGCTCTGTCGGATATCGGTCTCTTACCGCATCAGGGTCCAGTCGCAGCATAAGGAGAAGTTCATCAACGCGTTCCTTTATCCTCGTTTCTTCCCATTTTAAAAGACGAGGTACAACCGCTATGTTACCATAAACGGTCTTATTGGGAAACAGCCCGATCTCCTGTATGGCGTATCCCATGGACTGCCTGAGTTTTACACTGTTCCATGCCATTATATCCTGGTCGTTAATACTTATATTTCCACGGGTAAGGGGGATAAGCCGGTTTGTAAGCCTGAGCAGGGTAGTTTTTCCACACCCGGAAGGCCCAAGAAATGCAACCAGGTGTCCCTTTTCAATTTTAAAAGAGACATCTTTAACTGCATTTACTGCGTCTGACCCATGTCCGAAGGTCTTGTAGACATGATTATAGTTAATCATAGGTAGTTATGATTTACAGGTTATACCAGCTTAACTCCATGGAAAAGGACTGTTGGATTCCGGCAGAAGCTCTCCTGTTTCATATCTTTTGAATCTGAAAGGGGCAAGAAGACTCTGTTTTTCACCCATAATTTCTTTTGCCACGAGCTGTCCTACACCTATCATTTTGTAACCATGACTTGAATCTGCGATAAAGTAACAGTTTTCCCTGAATACATCAAAAATAGGGAAGTTATCCGGCGAAAAGGCCCCGAGGCCACCTGACGGTTCTTTCTTATATCTAAGATACTTATCTTCGTATCTTTTCTGACAGTGGGCAAGGGCTGAGGTCCATGTATGGGCAAATTCAGGCCCTACAATAAAATCCGGTGAGTCAATACCATATGGGTCCACTGCAACTCTCCTGCTTGTTACAAGATCAGGTGTGGTCCCTCCCTGTATGCCTTTGAAGTGAAAGTCTGGCTTGTAGTAAATACCCCACATATCAT
>JASFHE010000696.1:0-3630 GCA_050123415.1 Desulfobacteraceae bacterium
TAATATGATATTGTCCATAGCTTCAAGTCCCACCATTGAGTCAAAAGCAAGTATCGATTTACTATCCGGAGTCGCTTCTCCGGTAGCTGCAAAGCCGTTGCATGAATGGGGTCTGTCGGCTGGCGCGACTTCCGGTCTTTTTATCGGCCCTGACCACTTCACACCTGTCTCCGCAGGGTAGGGAACAGTCGGCCTGGACCAGAGTTCCGAGGGATAGTAGGAGACTAACAGCATATCATAATAGCTCAGATTGTACCCATCCTTGCTGCACCCGTCCGCCATGCCCCTGAACCACTCCGCCATGGCCGGCGTATAGGCCTTAATGTAGTAATCCCATACCTTCAGATCGGTCGTTACCGTTTCCTGGCCGTAAATCTCATAAAGCTGGTTTTTCTGGATTGCGACATTGTGTGCTAACCTCGCTGCTGTTTGTTGACCATATTGTAATCCCATTTCATACTCTGTACCTGACACAACTACGACCTGAGGAAACCCTGTAGACACATAAACCTCAGGCGCTGTCGAATTCACCTTTGCAGGGTTTGTCCCTGAGCTGCCAGTGCAGTTTGTTTGTAAAGCTATGATGAAGAAAAAAAGGGTTGTGAGGGTTATGTAACTGAGAGCACTCTGTTTTATTTTCATAAGAATTCCCACTGATAAATAATTATTTAAAAAACTGCATATAATATCCCCTTACTCCGCACAAATAAAACTGTTCGCGTTATCCACATCGCCACCTTTGTAGCGTGCCACCAGAGGGTATGGACAAAGCGGTCTTGTAACGCCGGGGAACGAAATACCGGTTGCCTTGATTCGATCCGGCGCATGTCCTTTCTCCACCCATGCCATAATTGCCTCAAGCATGTCAAAACGGTCTGTTGCCCGACCACCGTCGCAATGGCACATGCCCGGTATAAGAAACAGCCGCACGGATTCGCGGATTGAATCGCCATTGACCCTGACTACCTCGTCATACCAGTCGGCGAGTATACTGGAGGCCATACCCTGATCGGATAGTCCGTTATAGACAATCATTTTTCCATGACTCGCAAAGGTTTGTAGAAAAGTTGAGTCAGCATCACCTAAAATTCCGGTATTGCGGGTACGTTGCACATCACTGTCAAAATCAAACTCCAGGGGATCCATGTCCGGGTCCGGAGGTGACAGTTGATAATAGCGCATATTACTTAAACCAAGTCCGGCATCGGCAGCATCCCATTCTCCGGTGCCGGATGAACCCAGGCGCATTGACCGCCAGATGGGATCTGCAATGCCTGTGTCATAATTGAAAGAACCGTAGAGCGGCTCCCCATCACTTGTGCGTGGGCCTGCGTACATATCACGCAATGCGCCCACCTGTGCCTTTGAGAGACAGGTATCGGTTTTCTCGGCTTTACAGGTCAGTATCCCGGGATCAAAGTCACAGCCCTGCCAGTCGTTTATAATCCCATCAGCGAGACCGTCCAGCGCGTCACAGTGTTCAAGAACACCATCGGCCACCAGGCGTAAATCGCCGTCCGAAAAGGCTTTAGAAATTACAGGTCGTCCGTTTTTATCTTTTGGAGAAATACGGGCGACTACCTGGAGATTCCACATTTCATCTGTCGCTATCCTTGAGAATTTTATAGATGGATCACCTGCGACAATGCCGTCAAAATGGAGTGGTAAACGCTGAGAGGCGGTCAACCCCTGACGCCCGCCATTTGAACAGCCCAAAAAATAGGAGTACTTTGGTGAAGCTCCGTAATAATATTCAATTAGTTCTTTAGCCTTTATGGTGACTTTGTCCAGCGCGTTATAGGCATAATCAATACGGGCCTGCTGATCGAGTCCGAAGGATCCATCGAGCCAGTCACCACGATGTCCGCCATCGGTGGAAACAACTGCAAAACCACGGACCAGTGCCGATGGCCTGACTGAACCGAAAATATCACCTAAAGCGGGGGCGAGCCTGCCATCCATTCCACCTCCGCCATGGAAAGCAAACCGGCCATTCCAGTTTGTCGGCATACGCAGATCAAATCCCAATCCGAATTTGCGGCCGCCCGCGCCAATGCGGGGATTAAGCATTCCCTGGATCAGACAATGCTCAGGAAGCAACTCTCCTGTATCATTCACTGTGCCACTGCCATCGGCCGCAGGCGCTGGACCGGCGGGAACAATCTCAGCTTTTTCAACCACAAAGTTCGGGGTTGCCAGGTCAGCAATAGCTCTGCAACTCGAAGAGGTCATGTTTTTTTCTGCTCCGAATACCGTTATAACCGGAAACGAAACGGCCAGCATCACACATATTAATCCTTTTCCCAGGGTAGCCCGGCAAGACAATTTATTAATAAAATTTGACTGAAAAATCATATGCGCATCCTCCTTCTATGTTTTAAGATAGGTTATTGATCCTTCCATTAAATTAATAATTTGCAATAAGAACAGTTAATAATATGAACAGTCACATTAATTAACTTTAACTATGCTGTCAATCATCAAAAAACGGCTGTTACGTAATTAATACACTATATTAAGCGCCTATAAATGTCTTGACACTCAAGTTTTATATACCTATTCTCGCACAGTAAAAATAATTTCATGCAGGTTTTGCCGATATTTAGCCTATACTGGACACTGCTGTCAGGGTGAGCAATACTGGACCAGACAACCAAAAGGAACAACATGAAAGGTAAAGTTAAGAGTATTATCAATGTGATGGTAAAGCTGGATGATATTTATATTCAAAAAATTCAGGATGTCGGAAAATGTCTCAGCATGAAAGATCCTTTCGGAGAATTGACAAATACCCAGTCCCAGGCGGTATTTAAAATAAGCAGGATTTGTCCTTGTACTTTATCAGAGGTGGCCAAATGCCTGAAGACCACAAAATCAGCTGCCTCAACTTTAGTTGAAAGACTGGTAGTGAGAGGTGTGCTTGAAAGAAAGCAGGATCCGGATAACAGGCGGCGTGTTCTCATAACTCTCACGCTACAGGCTCAACGATTTCAGAAAGCCCTTGAGGAAGAGCTGGAAATGGAAATGATAAGGATAGCCGACCACATGAATCCCGATGATTTTAATATGTGGGTTAAAGCTTATGAAGCCATTGGCCTCGCTATAGATGATATTTATGGCTCTAAAGAGCAATAACCTCTTGGGGTGAAGTTTTAAGATTATATAACGCTGTTTGATATTTTAATAACCTGAAAGATATTGAATTATAAAACATCGTCCTGCTTCATTTTTATGGGCGCTAACAGCCTTTAGCCTAAAACGCTTCAGCCTGTTTTTCTCCCTGACCTCAGAACTCTGACCTCTATCTTTTCTTTCTTGAATTTATTACAAAAAAGTCTTAAACCTAACCCATTGTATCTTTTCGGGTATAATGAATTACTGCCCTACTAGTCTTTCAAAATAAAAAACTATTACCAGTTTTAAGATATACACTTTTAGATATTCTATTTTAACAAGAGGGGAAAATGATATTTGATTATTTAAGGACGTCCCCCTTTACACAGAGATCGAAATTGAGACAACTGAGTAAAAACCAGAGTAAAAGCAACGAGGGGCAGACCTTGATATTGACAGAAACTGTTTTCCCACAAAAGAATAATATGTCCAATGTCAAGGGCTGACCCCATCGCT